>JANNSF010000110.1:0-11228 GCA_031402315.1 bacterium
CCATCCCGACGTGCGCGACCATATTCGCGAAAACCTTTCCGACGAATACCGCATTATTGAAGCGCGCAATGGAATCGAAGGCTTTGAAAAAGCCATTGAAAACACACCGGATCTTATTGTGAGTGATGTCATGATGCCGAAGAAGGACGGCATTAGCCTCACACGGGAACTGAAGACGGATATTCGCACAAGTCACATTCCGGTAATTCTTCTGACAGCCAGAGCCTCTGAAGATCACAAGATGGAAGGACTGGAAACCGGAGCCGACGATTATCTGATCAAGCCTTTTAATATTCGGGAACTCAAAACAAGGATTGGAAATTTCATTCGCCTCCGGGAAGTTCTGATCGAAAAATACAGTAAGCGATTTTTTACACCGGACGTAACGTACGATGTGGAAAATCTCAACGATCGCTTTTTGAAACAGGTTTCGGATGTTTTGAATGCCAATTTATCCAATCCGGACTTTGGCGTGGAGACATTAGCAGAGAACCTGGCCATGAGCCGTTCGCAGCTTTATCGCAAAATGGTCGCGCTAACTCGAATGAATCCGACGGACATGCTTCGAAAATTGCGCCTCGAAAAAGCAAAAATACTGCTTGAAAAAAATGCCGGTAATATTGCACAGGTTGCCTTTGAAGTCGGATTCAATAATTTGTCCTACTTCACAAAATGTTTTCGACAGGAATTTGGCAAAAATCCGTCGCAACTTTAATATTCTCTAAATCTCTAAAAATCAATTATTCGTCATCTCGGTGCAACGAGAGTGTTAGCTTTTGAACGCACAGTGTTAGAGTCCATGCGCCTTTCTGCTTAACTTTCGTAAAGGTTAAAGTTTTTTTTCACGAAAGGGCGGGTTTAGTATGAAAATCGTAGGTTCATGGTTTTTTCATGTCATACTTTTTGTCGGTGGGTTTTCACAGGTATTTGGAGGCACTTATCTTGTCACCAATTTCGGTGACAGTGTTGGAACAGCGGGCTGCCTTCGCAAAGCCATCTTTGATGCTAATCTGAATCCCGGGCGGGATACAATTCAATTTAATGTGGGCGACACGATCACGCTGACCAACGGTGCATTGTACATTACCGATGAAACGTTTATTGACGGGTATGGGTATGCAATTACCCTTAGGACCGACCAGCCGTCCAACGATACCATTTTCGCCATAGATGCTCCAAATACAAAGATTCAGGGTCTTAATTTGCTGCGTGCACAATTTGGAATATGTGTTCGAGCGCAAAACTGCACCGTCTATGACAATAGATTTCTTGGTTGTATAGCCGGTATCAATATATCTGAATCCGGTACATCAGTCTTTAATAATCAATTTGGAATAACCACGGCGGATGTTGTTTTTTCAAATCAGATTGGAATAGAAATTTCATCGGGCAACAACAATACGATCAAAAATAACTCCTTGTCGGCAAGCAGAGATTATGACATTTATGCGTCAGCATCAAGTAGAGCTAATATCTTCATTGGAAATCGCTTCGGCTTCAATGCGAAAGGGGCGGCAACGATAGATACTGTTTTCGGTCCTAATTATGCCATGCTTATTTATGGTAGTGCCCAAATTGGGGATGGTACGTACGCCGGTCGCAATATTTTTGGATGCTATTCAAGTACGATTATTGGAGGGAGCTCGGACAGCATTTCCATACTTGGGAATTTTTTCGGTCTGTATCCGGATGGACAAACATCTGTTCGAACTCTATATGGGGCAATTATTATAAATTATTCTAATGACGTTAATATTGGAAATGGAACTGCGGCCGGGCGAAACATATTTGCAACCGGATTTCTCTATTTGAATAACTCAAACCGCAATAAAGTTTTAGGAAATTATTTTGGAACCGATTCAACCGGGCTTTCTCGCGGTGATCTTGGCATAGGAGTTTTTCTTCAGGGCGGCTCACAGAATGTGATTGGGGATGGTACGACGGGCGGACGAAATATTTTTGCAACGACGAGTACAGGTTTGTTTGCGGATCCCGCTTCACAAAACAATTTCGTAGTTGGGAATTATTTTGGTCTTGGGGCCGATGGAAGTGCTAACCTAGGGGGGACATACGGCATTGAAAATTCTTCTTCGAATCTTTCGATAGGCAATGGAACGGTATCCGGGCGCAACTACTTCGCGTCTCAGCAATATGGCATCCGCAATATTGGCCGAGGTATGATTGTGAATAATAATGTATTCGGTCTCGCTGCGGATGGAACCACCGCACGGTCGAATGATTATGCCATGAGTTGTCAAACCGGCGGAAATGGCGGCATCATCCGAAATAATGTTTTAGCCGGCGGCCCGGGAACACTGTTTGGAATTTATGTTAATTCGGATTCCAATACAGTAGAATTAAATTTGATCGGCACCGATGTGACCGGAACAGTTTCACGCGGATTCTCCGTCGGAATTCAAATACAAGGCGGGAAGCGCAACCGGATTGGCAATGGACTTGCCGATGGTCGAAACACTATAGCCGGCAATCTTTATAACGTCGACATTGAAAATTCCGTCGATTCTACCTGGGTTGATGGCAATTTCATTGGACTTTCTAAAACCGGCGCCTCACATGGCGGGACATGGGGCGTCTATGTTGCCTCCTCCAGGAAAACAATTGTTACAAATAATGTAATCGGAAGTTGCTCCAATTCCGGCCTATTCATCAATCAATCGTCTGACATTTTAATTCAAAACAACAAAATTGGGACGGATACATTAGGATCCGGCCTTCGTGGAAATACGGAATCCGGTATTCGATTGGCAAACAACAATTCGCGAGTACTTATTGCAAATAACATCATTGCTAATAATCAGTCGTATGGGATTGAGCTGACGGATGCTGTATCCGATAGTAATCGCTGGGCTCAAAACCTGATATACAATAATTTTGGAGGAAGCATCGTAAAGTTCAGCTCAAATGCCCAGCAAGGGATTGCGCCTCCAAGAATCTATGGAGGGCTTCTGTCGACGGGAATGATGTGGGGCAAGTCGGCTCCTAATGTGAAAATAGAAGTGTTTCGAGACAGCGTCGGCAAGTCGCAGGCAAGTGTTTATGTCGGGGCGACGACAGCAGGCGCCAATGGCGATTGGTCGCTCAATGCCGGAACTGTTTTTTCGGGTACCTACACGGCGATTCAGGATAGCGCTGAGAATTCATCGACCTTTTCAAATCGTATTGATCTCGCGGCCATCCCGGACCTTCTAGTACAAAGTCATACGAATAATAGTTCATTCCCACTCGGCGATGTGAATGTCGGCGATAGCGTTTTACTGCCGATTCGTTTTTACTCATCGAACGGTTCCCTTATTGTGAATTTAGGACTGCTTCACGGAGCGCCATTTCAATACATGGGCCCGACTATGGATACTCTGGACATTCTCCATCCGGACACCCTTCTGGGATACATCAAATTCAAACCTACAGCCATTGGCAACTTCACGGACACACTTTTAGTGACATTCGACACAAGAAGGTTAGAGATTTACGTTACGGGAGCGGGTATCCTTCGCATTCTATCGGCTAATGTGCAGGTGTATAATTTTAACAGTGTAAAACTTGACGACAGTGCTACAGTGTCCATAACCGTAAAAGCTCCGCAAAGCCCGGTAACCCTCTCCGACCTGTCTTTAAGTAGTGGCTCCCATTTTGTAATTACCAGCTCAACGGCTTTGCCGCGAACGATTACTTCGGATTCCGAGACTATTACCATTAAGTTTAAGCCCATTAGCGCCGGCGCCTTAAGTGATACTTTGCGGATTGTTTATAATGGAAATGCAAGCCCAATGAGAATTCCGCTTTTGGGAGACGGCATCCCGCGTTTCCTCTCTGCCAATATACAAGTACATAATTTTGTCAGCCTCAAACTGGGCGACAGCGCCGCAGTGTCTATCACCGTCAAAGCGCCTCAAAGCTCGGTAACCCTCTCTGAACTATCCTTAAGCAGTGGCTCCCATTTTGTAATTACCGGCTCAACGGCTTTGCCGCGCACGATCGCCTCCGATTCTGTGACTATTACCATAAAGTTTAAGCCCCTCAGCACCGGCGCATTAAGTGATACATTGCGCATTGGCCATAATGGAAATGTCAGTCCGATGAGAATTCCGCTTTTGGGAGCCGTTTTCCCTCGTAATTCTCACCGTTAATACGCAATCGCATAACTTCAGCAGCATCAAATTGGGGGACAGCGCAACCTTATCCATCAATATGAAGGCGCCTCAAAGTCCGATAAAGATTAGCGGAATATCATTAAGCACCGGGTTGCAGTTTCTGGTTGCCACTTCGAATAGCCTTCCGCGCTCGATCACATCGGATTCTATGATCGTTACGATAAAATTCAAACCCCGCACCATAGGAAACTTGCGTGACACATTGCGCATTATTCATGATGCCGATACCAGCCCATCTCCGATTATAATTCCGCTTTCGGGAGTGTGTGTAGAAAGCACGCCGCCTATTCTCTCGATTGGAATCCTTCGAAGCACGGTTTTGAAAAATCAGATTGAATTTTATGGCGTGAGCAATGAAGGGCTTTCGACGATGAACATAAGCCTAAACGGCACGACGAAAGTCATGACGCCCGTGTCGGGCAACACGCGCATTTTTTCAACAGGGTATCAGCTAACGGCGTCCGGTGACATTGCCGTACACATGATCGGCACGGACTCCGCACAAAACGAAGGGATAGCCGACAGATCTTATACCGTTGGCGCCTTAGTCAAAAATAGGCCCTTCACCATTCATACCGAAAAGACGGATATGAAAATATCACGCTCGTATTCCGGGGACGACGGCTTCATTTTAATTTCCGAGCATACAAACTCCAGACTCGCTTCAACGGAGAGACGGCTCATTCGAAGCATTGAAGTTCTATCCACAGTTAGGATGGAATCGCATTACGAACTTAGCCTGCGATATTCCGGCGAGGATGTAGCGGAACTGTCCCGAAGTGTTCCAGATTTTGATGAGCGTAAATTTACCATCGTCGAATTGGCGCAGGCAGCGGACGGATTAGAGATCACAAGGACGATCGGCGGAAGTCTAAAGCCAGGAGTGATCACAGCAAAAATTGACAAGCCAGGCATTTATGGATTGGTATACGATGCCAATAGCAGCGTCTTGCCAAAATCGCTTGAACTATCCCAGAATTATCCTAATCCATTCAATCCAACTACGACTATTCGTTTCGGCCTGCCTGATGCCAGCCGCGTTCAGCTCACGATTTACAATGTGTTGGGGCAACAGGTTCGTGAATTGATCCGGGAAAATAGATCGGCAGGATACCACGAAGTGCATTGGGATGGAAAAAATCAAAAGGGCAAAGCTGTGGTGAGCGGAATGTACATCTATCGCCTTGAAACAGCGGCAGGCGTAGACGTTAAGAAGATGCTTTTGGTGAAGTGAGTTACTTGAAATTAAATAAGGGAGAGAATATGGATTTTCTAGAACCTACGTCTACGCGAATAGTTGATAAGCTTTTGTTTATCACGCTTGGGATACTTGTTTTTCTGATCATTATGCAATTCCTGTCGTGTCAAACTGATCCTACGGCAACGGACGTGGCTTGGGAAAAATTTGAAAACAAAAAATATTCTGAAGCTTACACCGACTTTATCGCCATTCAAGATGATCCTAAGGGTTTGGTCGGGCTTGGTTGGACGCTGCTTCGACTGGACAGCCTGACAAGGGCCGAAGATGTTTTCACAAGGGCTGCGGGCGATTCGATCGTCGACGGTTATGCCGGCTGGAGCGCCGTCGCTTGGAGGAATTCCCATTTCACGGTAGCGATCCGTGCTTCTGATTTTGTTCAGAGAATGGAGCCTGGTTATCTGTTCGCGCACGATCAATCCGTTGATATTTCAGACATAAAACTTCACAAGGCCTATTCATTATATCATTTACAGAATTATCAGTCGTGCAATGGTGTAATGCAGGAGCTGGATCCTTCCTGGGTAGCGTCGAATGACGCGACAACCCTTCTCGCCAAACTTGAATCGCTATACAATACGTATCAATAGTGTTGATAAGAAAACAAAAAATAACCCACCCTCCGAAACCTAAGCCCCTTCTGCAAGAACCGGTAGAAGGGCGCTTTTTTTAATGAAAGGATTCGTTCGATGTCAAAAATAATCATGTTTCTGGTTGTTGTCATGTCCCTCCATGCGACAGAAATACAAACAGGAAAAAAAGTTCTTGATCAGGTAAAGAAGAAGGACAAAAACGAAAAGACCGATAAGAATGACAAGAGTGATAAAAAATCGGATAACAAAACTGACGCTAAGAAAGATACTAAAAAGGATAGCAAGAAGAGCTCTGGCGATATAAAATCCGCCGCTCAAAATTCGACAAAAAACGATTCTAAAATAGAATCAATGTCGGAGTCAAAAGCGGATTCAAAAACTGCAGAGAAAGCGGAAAGCAAGAGTGAGGCCACAACTCAACTGACAGACCAAGAAGACGACAAAGACTATAAGAAACTTTTGGGTGAGAATTCCGCCGATCAAGAACGCGTAGCCAATCTAAAATATCATATGCGCAACATGGTCAAAAGCCGAAATCAAGTGCGGGATGAAATAGCCAAAGGTTCTCACAGTTTACCATCCAACGTGTTCCAGTTTTTCGATGAACAAGAAACAAAGTCTAATTATGCCATCACAGACGTCCGAAAGGGCCAGATGCTCAACAACGTCGAAGATTATGCGGAAGTACTAAACAAGATTGGCGAGGAGTTTAGGGGGCTAACAATAGAGTATAAAACCGTTGGCGAAGTATCCCAAGGTGTTTCGATGATCGAACGATCCCTAAGTTCCATCAAAGGCGATTTGACTGACTTAAAAGGACGTTCAACGCCGGGATACAGCGCCATTCAGCTGAAAGAAAAAATCGAGGCCGCGGGCATATTGATCGGAGAAATTAAGACTAAGAATTCCGGGCTTGATGTGACAAAATACAAAACAGAATTGTCCGGTTACGAAACGGAATTCAAAACATTAGAATCTGCCGGTAATTCCCGGCAAAACATGGACGATCTTTTGCATGACACGTGGATGAAGGGTAGTCAAATGGTAAAATACCCAAGAGGAACCTATGACTCGAAAGAGGAAGCGCAGACGTTTTATGATCAGTGCAAAGAGTTGAATTATCCCACGCTCCTGAAACGGATTCAGGCCGAAGTAAAAGATGAAGAAACGAAAAAAGGAACGTATGTCACCTACCTGACCACTAAGTTTGTTCCGGAGTTTAATGCGTATTCAAATACTTATCTGATTAAGGATATCAATGCGCATATTGAAAAAGCGTACGCGGAAAAAGCCAAGGGTAAAACCGGTCTCGGAGCCGCTGTCGAACAGTCGGAAATTGCACTGCTATTAGCCGATGCGTCACTGCTTCTATTGCCGGACGCCGCAAACTTTCAAAAATTAAAAAAAGACGCTCAGGCGGCGGTAGACAAGATCAGTGGGGAAGCGGGAGCGGCCTTGTACACGAGTGATTTTCATAAAGCGAATAAAGAAAAAATTATCTTTTCGAAGTCACGCATTGTACTTAAAAATGAAAATGCCGGAACGGCTAACGCTTTATTCGCCGCCGGACAAAATATTTACGCGATGGCCTATCTGAAAGGTACGATCAAGGAATTGCCTAAGTACGGTAGCATGAGTCCGAAAATTGTGATTGGAATTTGGGTAGATGCGGGCGATGAGCCACTCCTGTACTCCGGTACGGCAGCGGTCAGCGCAGAATACATCATCATGTCATCCAATCCAAAAATGTCAGAGACGACGTTAGAGCTGGACCTTGTACCGGATCCTTCACAAACCAATCGTCCGGAAGATGGCGCTGAATTTGCCAAACACTTTTCACAATTGTCTCCACGGAATCACACGATCAAAGTTGGCCTATTTATCAACGATCAACCGTTTGCGTGGGGATCGTTTGAATTGGACTGCTCTGAAGGCCAGGCCAAGTATGCTGCGCTAGCCGAGACGCTGGTGAAATCCAAAGTACAAAATGCACGCGCGCCCAAAGCCAAAGCGACTGACAAAACGATTGAGCAGAGTATGAACGCGGCATTAAAGTCAGAAGGATTCAACATAATTCGCGTCATTCAAACCGATCCGGAATGGTATGTCGAACGCCATGCGATCACCGGAATTATTCTAAATCGAACGATGCAGGCTGCTATTGTATTTAAGGACGATCAAAACAAATCTATAGTAGAATACATGAATTTCACACAAGACTTTGACGGGAATGCCTATGGTAAACTATATCGCAGCTCCAGGGGAATGGTCATGGATCCCTATGAAATCTCATTTGAAAATGTAAATAAGTGAGATAGAATTTGGACAGTCGTAATAAAAAACCGCAAGAAACACTTCACTTGCGGTTTTTTATTTTGTTCAGGTACATTTCACACCGAAAAAGTGACGCTTCATCCTGTAGAGAGCGCTTCCTATCCGGCGTGTCGAAACTAAATCGATTGTTTTGAGTTAAATCGATGGTCATTGTGAGAATGGGCTCTTTGCAGTGACCCTATTTTTGGTAGGGCAGGCCGCTCTTAATGAGCGGCTTGTTTTTTTAACGAAAGAATTATGAAGGTAATAGCTCTTATAATCTGTGTTTTGGCGAATCACAATTGTGCGCCAGAGATCGATCGACGCGCTGAAGAAGAAGCGCTTTTGCGTCTCAATGACGAGGCGAAACTTGCGCACTTCGAACGGAATGCAGATAGACTTACGTCGCAATTTGCCGACACGATCTACTCCGTATCCCGCGGTGAAGTAAGAGTAACCGCATTGTCCCAGAGCAAGGCCCGGTATAAATCGTATTTCGAAAAAATTCGCCAACTTGCCTGGCAGGATAGGAGCGCACCGGTTATAACCATTTCAAATGACGCAACGCTCGCCACCATGATTGTTAAAAAATTTATTGTCATAGGTGACGCCGATTCTATTGACGCAAGCCCGGATACAAGCTATTTTGCGTGGACGGCTGTTTTTAAGAAGTTTAACGGTCAGTGGAAAATGATCAGTAATACATCAACTAATGCGGAGTGATATGAAACATGTATTCGTATGGATTTTCGTGAGTGCGGCATTTTGCCAGAATCGAGAGGGAGAATTTCAATCCTATTATCATGAAGCCGTCCGCACCTACGAGGCCAAAAACTATGACAGCGCTGCTTATTTTTTTCAAAAGGCGGATGATATCCGCCCCAATACCCATTCCGTCAAATATAATCTCGCGGCAAGTCTTAGTTTGGCCGGAAAAGTGACGGAGTCGGCGAGAGTCTTAAGAGAAGACTTTTGGCTCCAGGCAACCCCGAGTTTTTTGCAGGACAGCGATTTCGTCAACATCTGGAAAGATCCGTTGACCAAAACATTAAGTGCAGAAATTGACTTTTGGAACCGATCGCTTTCTAAATCGGAAAAAGTACTTCAGTTAGACGATCGCGGCTTTCATCCGGAGGGCCTTGCCTACGACGCTGAAACGAAGCGGTTTATACTCGGCAGTATTCGCAAACAGTGTATCTGGATCTTTCAGAACGGGAAAATCCAAAAATCATTTTTTAAAAGCGACTCATTATATTCGGTCATGGGCATGCGTATCGACGCAAAGGGCCGTAAGCTTTGGGTTTGTACGAGCGCGATGCCCGAAATGGAGTACTATATACCATCCCTCGAGGGAAGGGCAGCGGTATGCCGGTTCAATTTGGACAATGGAGAATTGGAAAAAATCTATCGTGCCGAAGGAAACCACATTTTTGGCGACTTGATATTGTCGGAGAAGGGTGACGTTTTTATCAGCGATTCGAAGGTCCCGGCGATCTACAGAATAGACAAGAAAACCGATCGTCTGGAGCTGTGGCAGACACTTGAAAACGCATGGAATTTGCAAGGTCTGGATTTTTCGAAAGATGAAACGTCGCTATTTGTCGCAGACTATATTGCCGGAATTTTCAAAATTAACACTCGCACGAAACAGGTTATTCCGATTGTGGTCAATAATCCGTTGCGGGGCATCGATGGATTATACCGATCGGGAAATGATTTTATCGTCACCCAAAACGGAACAAACCCCTTGCGCGTGTCACGGCTAAAGATGAATACGGACCAGACCAAAATCGTGGATATTGAGTTTCTCGAAAAAGCTACACCGATTTTAGATGAACCCACGTTAGGTGTAGTTGTCGGAGAGGAATTCTACTATGTCGCCAATAGCCCATGGGGCGCGTACGATAAGGCCGGCAAATTTCTTGAGGACAAGGCGGACTTGCCGACGGTGTATAAAATTCAGTTGAAACCCTAAATCCTATGGAACGATACATTTTACTGAAACTCAAAATCATGCCTCTTTTTATTGTTCTTTCGCTTTGGATACTCTCTTGCGAACAAAGTAGACACACACTTGTTTATCCGGAGACACCGGGTGAACTTCTGAATGGGAATATCAGTGATCGTACGTATCTGATTGAATTGCCCCGTAATTATGATTCAACAAAATCGTATCCACTGCTACTCGCATTCCACGGCGCCGGTGGGACGGGACTGGGCATGCAATCGATCGCGCAGTTTTCATCAACGACGTTGGGTGACCAGGCCATTTTTGTTTACCCGGATGCGGCCACGGACAATTGGGAAGAAGGATGTTCTTGCAATGCGCCGTGGCGCCTTGGCATCGATGATATCGGGTTTATGCGAGCCTTACTTGACAAAATAATTAGCGAGCGGAAAATTGATACTCTTCGAATCTATGGTGTGGGTTTTTCACAAGGCGGCCTCTTTGCGCAAAACGTGGCCTGCAAGCTCGACAGTCGTTTTGCCGCGCTGGCCTCGGTGGCGGCTGCAATGTCCATTCCTCTTTCACAAACATGTCCGCTTCCTAAAGCCACCAATTTGATGGTAATCCATGGCATGAAAGATGATGTATTGCCCTATGACGGCGATCCCAGTGCCGGGTCATTTTCTCTGTTGTCCGCCAGGCAGATGTTGGCATTTTGGCAACTGCAATTAGGCCTATCTCACACCGTAGTCGATAAAAACATTGGCAACAATGTGATTAAGGACGCCCTTACCGATTCAAAAAAAGCCGAGCGCATTATTTTGTACAGTATATCGAAAGGCGGTCACAGTTGGGGGTTTGAAAATTGGAATACAAGTCAGAAAGTAATGGAATTTCTAATGGCTTGGCGGAAACCGGAACCCCAGTGATGTTGGCTTTTCAAG
>JANNSF010000111.1:0-3334 GCA_031402315.1 bacterium
CGGATCTTCCCGAACTCGCCTACATGGACGAGGGTGATGACATGGGAGATGGATTTTTCAATATCGAAATCGAAGAAAATGATATGGTGATTATGGAAGGCGGACCTATGGATGGCGGTCCGATGGGAGGCGATTTGGGTATAACAAGAGAGCAAACGGAAAAGATTAAGAAAATTCGAACCGATGCCAAAAAGAAGAATATCCCCCTTCACGGAGATATCCAACTTAAGAAGATTGATTTACGCGAATTGATGGATTCCGACTCGCCGGATCGCGACAAAATTGCCGCAAAGATCAAAGAAATGGACGCCATTAAAACCCAAATCAAGCTGACGCGGACGATGGCAAGACTCGATGTACGTAGCATTTTTACAAAAGAGCAACGCGAAAAAATGGAAAAGATGAAGATGGATCGCCGAGTAATGATGCATGGCGATCATGAAGGCGGTCCCATGAAAAGAAAAATGAAAATGAAATTCATGGATCGCGAGGGCCGCGAATAGAAATTACGCATAAGTCTTCTTATATCAAGAGAGTGCCTCAAAGCACTCTCTTTTTTTTCTTCTGTTGTTTCCGGCCACACTTGTGAATCTTCTTTTGAATTTTATGGCCAACTGTGGTAAACTGAACTATGAATACTTCTCGTGTCTATCGCGAATCCGCTGACGTTCACTTTCTGATCAACGAAATTCCGAATCGCCCGGAACCCTCCGAAATTTTGATGTGTACTCCCCAATATTTTGATGTGACACAGGCCATTAATGCCTTCATGAAAAATGATCAGGGCGAGTTGCATCGCGTTGACAAAGAAAAAGCGCACGAACAATGGACGAGTTTCAGATTCATGATTGAATCGCTTAGCTGCAAGGTGCATACACTCCGGGGAGAACCTAATCTTGAGGATATGGTTTTTGCTGCCAATCAAAGTTTTCCATTCTGGAATTTCAAAACCGGAAAAAAAGCGGTTATCCTAAGCCGTATGCGGAAGGATAAGCGAAAAGGAGAGGTACCTTATTTTCATTCGTGGTACCGCAAGCAAGGGTATGAGATTTTTGAGTTGACCAAAGGCTCTTTTGAATCCAACGGAGACGCCCTCTGGTATCCCGGCAAAAATCTGATTTTTTCAGGCTACGGAAGCTCAGAGCATCACCGAACGGATCTGCAGGCGCTTGAGGAAATTTCGGAGATCATAAATTGCCCTATCGTCGGAATAGAATTGACACATCCTGATTTTTATCACCTCAATACCACACTCGCTATTATTGACAAAAATACGTGTTTGGTCTATCCGCCGGGCGTTGGGAAGAACGGCATGGAATCGTTGGCGAAGTTTTTTAGCAACATCGTCGAAGTTTCAAAAAGCGAAGCTTACGCCCCAAATTTTGCATGCAATGCATTTGCACTGACGGACGACATCGTGTTTATACAAACTACGGCGACGCAGACCATTCGCCAGTTGGAATTGCTTGGCAAGCGTGTTATCCCTCTCGAAACATCGGAATTCATCAAATCCGGCGGAAGCGTCTTCTGTATGAAGATTCGAGTGTACTGATCGACCTTTCGCCTGTAGCCATAATAAATAAGCCTGCAGAACTAATCTTACAGGCTTCCTCTTCTCCCACCCTATTGGGATGGTCATGCTGATTTATTGGCCAAACCGCTGTTTTTGTAGCTGTATCCGAAATACACGACAAGGCCAACACAAAGCCAAATAAAAAAACCTATCCAACTTGATATGTGAATTTGGGCCATCATGTAAAAACAAAAGATCAATCCCAAAACCGGTATTAATGAAAGATTTTTTGTAACGGAGAAAAAAGTCATGACGGCGACAAGTCCGAAAAATAGTAGCATGGGAATGGCGTCGGTATTGAATTTGAAAATGAAATTCATCAACCATTCGTTGGCGTAGGCATAAGTCAATGCCAGCGAGAGGAAAGTAAGCCCCGGCATGATGAATTTTGCATTGATGTATGGCGTTTTGAATTTGCCCTTAGGAGCATTAGGGTCATTTTGAAGTTTTAGAACACCGCCACAAACCAAAACGAAAGCAAACAATGTTCCCATCGAACACAAATCAAGAATGATGTCACTGGGAATGATGAGCGTAGGTATTACCACGACAAAGCCGGTTACGATCGTTGCGAACGAAGGGGTTTGGTGCTTCGGATGAATTTTGGCAAAGCGCTTCGGCAACAGCCCATCGCGGCTCATACTCATCCAGATTCTTGGCTGGCCCAATTGAAAAACCAGAAGAACGCCCGTCATAGCCACAACGGCACTAATCGCAATGACTGCCGAAAACCAGGTTAAGCCGATCTTGTCAAATACAAATGCCAGTGGATCACCCACACCAAGTTCTGCATAGTTGACCATGCCGGTCAGAACCAAAGCAACCAGGATGTATAACACGGTGCAAATGATAATCGCGTACATTATTCCGCGCGGCAGGTCACGACTCGGATCGACGCATTCTTCGGCGGTTGTTGAAATCGCATCAAATCCGATGTAAGCGAAAAACACGGACGATACCCCCTGCAATACACCGCCGATGCCATTTGGCAGCCATCGCGCCTCCAATCAGGAAGGCGTCGGCTTTCTCCATCAGGCGGGAAATCACCTGGATCTTATCGGAAACCTTCGCGCCGCCCATGATGACGAGGAAGGGCTTTTCGGGCGCCTCGAGCTTGCCGTCGAGGTATTCGAGTTCGCGCTCCATCAGGAAGCCCATCGCGCTCTGCGTCACGAAATGTGTCACGCCTTCGGTCGAGGCATGGGCGCGGTGGGCGGTGCCGAAGGCGTCATTGACGTAGATCTCGGCGCTGCCGGCGAGGGCTTCGGCGAAGGCGGCCTCGTTGGCTTCTTCGGCGGGATAAAAGCGGGTGTTTTCCAACAGCAGCACATGGCCGGGCTGGAGGGCGGCACGCAGGGCGGCGACTTCCTCGCCGATGCAGTCCGGCGCGAGCTTCACCTCCTGGCCGAGGATTCCGCCGAGCAGCGCGGCAGCCGGGGCCAGCGTGAATTGCGGATCTGCCCCATCTTTCGGCCGGCCGAGATGGGAGCAGAGGACCAGCTTGGCACCGCCGGAAATGAGGTGCTTGATCGAAGGAACCGCCCCTTGAATGCGGGTGTCATCGGTGATGACGCCGTCCTTGAGCGGGACGTTGAAGTCCACGCGCATCAGGACTTCCTTGCCGGTGACGTCGAGGTTGCGGATCGAGAGCTTGGCCATGGGCGGGGACTGCCCGAGGACGCCGTACAAGTCAAGCACCGCGTGGGGCGGATCCTGTCAGGCTTGCCACCCCTGCGACCGCCCCCGGAGCGCTGCCCGGAC
>JANNSF010000112.1:0-3416 GCA_031402315.1 bacterium
CTGAAAAACTAATTTTTTTCTATAATCGCCTTAAATCGGTCGAAGTCATTTTGAGTGCGCTCAATAATAGTTGACCGCGCCAGAGCCAGTATAGACTTCCAAAAAATATTTTTTCCGCGGACATTATTAATATAAGTAACAGAGGTCGTACTGTCTTTGGCGGCCAGCTTAAATTCCCCGAAACCTTCCAGCACCTTGTTATCCATAGAGAACTTCAGATATTTATTAGGCTCCACCGCTATAATTTCTTCCTCCACAAAAACATGATCGCCGTTTTCTTCGAATGTGAGGCGAAATTTCGTGCCGACCTCGCCCGGCTTTCCATGCAACATTTCAATTGATTTGAGATTAGCCATATAGTCTTTCATCAAATCGATATCGAGAAACGCCACGAATACCTGATCGATGGGTTTGTGAATAGTAAAGGAAAGTTTGTAATCAAGCCGCGGCATGAACCAGGCGATAAGTAAAAATGAGACGATACAAGCGCCAAGGATTAAGCCAAGACCAATAAGGAGTTTTTTTAGCATATCAATTTTGTTGTCGGCGACCAAATCTAAAGAGTATCGTTTTGGCTGAACTGGTTATCCTTTTCGATGTTGAAGGCAATAATGGATTCTCCCAAAGGGATGCGCTTGGAGAACCAGGGGCCTTTTGCGAGAGAAGCGAATCCTTCGCTACACCCAGAACCCCAGCTGAGCGCCAAATAGTGGACGCGGCTGATCGAATATCGAACTTATTGATTAGAATTACCAATGAAGTAAGTGCATTTTAACGCCCAACGATTGTGCCTATCGTCACCACTGTTGCACGTCCAGAACCGCCTCCCAATCCACCTCCCACGGTCGCGTCATTTGGGGTAAAACGCATTTCACGTCCGTTACTTTGAAAATTGGACTGCAGGAGTATGCCTCTCGCCGCTTTAACCGTCAGAAGCCAGGAACCGCTTGCCCCTGTGGGGCTCACGGTTACATTCGCGCCGTCCTGAGCGGTCGTACATGAGTTTGGACGTTCTAAGCCATTTACCAGCACCATCCAATACCTAACGCCAAAATAACAGGCGGAACCTTTTTATTCTTGAACAATTTCTGTTTAAAACTCTCTTTGATTGAGAGTGGCTTTTGAATACCGATTTCATAGCGCAGGCCGGATTCCCCTTTTGATGACCATACTCCGCCATATTCGAACGCGACGCTTTCAAACAATCCAAATCCGGCATCTTTGTAATTCAAATCCCAATACGAACTCTGCGTTTCTGGTCCAAAATGAAACCGAATACCGCCTCCAAATCCAAGTAAGCCTCCACCGAAATGTACTCCAAACTCATTGCTTGTTCGTACTTCATAATCCAAACCAATCAATGTATTTCCTGCAATTTGATAACCAATAGCAGTTGTATTACGGGGCTTGGTAAATGAGTTTTGGTCGCTGCGGACTTCACAGCAAAGATTCCCGACGCTCCGTAAACATATTCTGTTGTAGCGCCTGATTTATCTTTCTCAATCACAGGGCTTGCTCCGTCATAAAGATACAGTTGCTCTCTGACGACGGCTCCTGTGACATCTTTTTTATAAACCCGTCTCTCCGTGCCATCATAGCCCATCTGCATTTGATTGCTATTACTCATTGTACTCGTCTTCGTACGATTCACGAAGGGATCGTAGGTCAACGCATTGATTGATTTGGGCGCGGATGAAGTGATATTGCCGATTTGATCATAGACGTAGGAATTCGTCGCGCTGCCGTCTACATTTTTCACACGATTCGTATTCGTGTAGTAAGAATAATTCTTCGTCGTCGCTCCGACATTCATGGATACGATATTTCCAAAGGCGTCAAATTTCGATTCCTGGGTAATTCCGATATCGCCATTCGGTTCGGCAGAGTGATCCGCCACGAGCAATTGCCCAAGCTTGTCATACTTGAATGTCTGGAAATATTCCCATTAAAGTACCCTGCACCACCGTATCCATTGGATGTGTAATCAATCGTTTCATTAAAAAGTGGATCAATGATGGATTTCAGCCAGCTTCGAGTGCAAAGCAATTTTACTTCTTTTTCTTCTTCTCCTTCTCCATCAGCCAGTTATCGGATGGTGGCAAAGAATCACAAGGAACGAATCGATACTCTAGCGGGGGATCGTAAGAAATTGAATGAATACCACGTTTGATCGACTGATCTGCTATATTATTGAAGGTTTGAGAAATAATTATGATTGTCGAGTCATTAACAATACGGCCATGCCCTTCATGAACTGCATGCTCATAGGTTGCTGAAATAAGTCCAGCCGATGCAAGATCATTCGAAAAATACTGAATGATAATACTATCACTATCAATCATGTATCTGCCCCAATCAACTAAGTTCCTTCCTCGAAGTTGTTTCTGTGATAAGATATTCCAAAGTTTTGGATATAGTCGACCTCCAAAATAGCCATCATCATATAAGATAAAACTATAAGGAAAGTACGCGTGCTGTTTCTGATTTTTCTGTTTGTCAATTAGTTGATAATATCCATCGTTTCTTAGGTCTAATCGAATTGCCATTTGTGAAAATGAAAATTCTTGATTAAGCCTCCATAATTGCTTGTGCTCAATATTAACACTCCAACAGGAACAAAAAGTTAATGCGATTAATATTAATCTTTTCATCTGACCTTTTTGATTTAATAAATGAATCGATTGTAACGTCCGGCATAGTAATACGGGCTCAAATAATTGCCCGTTCTAAAGGACGGAATATCACGAGCGTGATGAATTCCATTTTGAAAGAAATCTTGCACAAAGGGAGCATTCACTCCGCCTCGAAAAATTTGGCCATGTCTCCGATAACCCGCATATAAAGAACTTCCATAGACTTTGCTGTTTTCGTCATAGGAGCCAGCTGGGTTGTCTCCAAGTTGTTCCCACATTGACCCATGCCATGAAGTTCCAATATCATACGCAGCAGCAGCTTCAGCTTTGCTATTATGATCAGATGTATATGTATTAAATCCCAACGAATATCTGCCATAACCAAGTTCAGCCGAAGCTGTTCGGCCTTTATCTGATCCTGCACCGCCATAAATTGCGTCATCATTTGAATAAGTGCCTGACCATTTTCCTGCCGTGAAATGAAAACCTTGAAGTGTCTGATTGAAATTCGAATTACTTCCTTCAAACCGATTAGAGAATCCAATGACTGATACACCACGATACCCACCGCCGCCAAACACGCCTGTTCTGGTATTCAGCCCATTGAGCCCATCAACTGTAGCGCCAGAAGTATGGCTGGCTCCCACGCTTGTGCCGATGACCAAAGGCCCGGCTTGCCCGGATGCCGATAAATTAAATCCGCCTGACAAACCTTCGGTAGGACTTATCGCAAATGTAGGACTGAGTGAAACTCGGAGAGGCCCGTGCGCAGCAGGAGGTTGG
>JANNSF010000113.1:0-4161 GCA_031402315.1 bacterium
GAAACTGGATGCCGCCATCGCGCGAATCGTACGGATCGAGATAACGCGGATCAATTGAGAAAAGATCGTACGCGGCGTAGGGGCTTTCCGATTTACTCATCCGAGTGATGGGGAGCAGATGCAATTTATTGAATCCCATGGCGGCAATCGAAGGGAGTTTTTCGATCCAGTTTCTTATGGTTCCACTCGCTCCCGGTACAAGAGTGTACATTCGTATACGGTCAACGGAATTCAATAAACGCGAATTATGCAGAGTGCTTGCTTTCATTAGTCATTACTTAATTAAGTATTTCTTAAACAACAATATCATTTACCAAAGTGAATTCCTAGTATTAACCTATAGATTGCCGCCCAAAAAGTAAACCGTATTCCAAATTTTGAAGTTCAGTCTTGTGGCTTAGACCCCGGATGATTAAGTTTCTCCAACTTGGGAGTCATGTAATTTGCATTCATGTTTTGTTCGTACATGTTTATTCATTAGCCTGGGTGTTGCCTCCCTTCACTCACAGAACTCCTATGAAATTAACGGAACGGTGCGCGACAGTGCGAATCGCCAACCTCTCATAAGCGCCAATTTGCAAATCGTCGGTACGTCTATTGGGAGTTTAACCGACCGCCAGGGGAAATACCTCATGTCGCGAATTCCGGCCGGCCACCATCAACTTAAGATCACTTATCTCGGATACGCAACTCAAATTCTGGACGTTGATCTTACGTCCGGCTCGATCGAGCGCGATATTGTTCTCTCTGCATCCTCGCTTGAGTTTGGAGGAATTGATATTTATGGCATTCGTGAAGGTCAGGCGCAAGCACTGAATATTCAAAAGAATGCCGATAATCAACAAGTGATCACCTCCTCGGAAACCATCAAGTTATTTCCCGATCCCAATATTTCAGAAGCGTTGCAACGTATGCCCGGCGTCGCGATCTTGCGAGACCAGGGAGAAGGTCGATACGTTTTCTTACGGGGTCTTGAACCTAAATACACCTCGGTCAAAATTAACGGTCAACCGGTCGCCTCGCCTGAAGGTGATATTCGTCAGGTCAGTCTGGACGTGATTTCTTCCAATATCGTATCGAGAATTGAAGTTTCGAAAACCATCACTCCGGAGATGGATGCGGATGCGATAGCCGGTGTCATTAATATGGTCACAAAAAACGCGCTCGACTTCGACAAAACAACTTGGCAGGTTTCTGCCGGTTCCGGTCAGAATTTTCTTGAGAACAAACCACTCGCCAGCGCCGACATCACGTTCGGAACAAGACTTGGAAGAGAAAAACAGTTTGGCCTATTCATCAATGCGATGGGCTACTACACGCATCGCAATTCCGATGACCTGGAGCGCGTCTGGGGAAAACGCTCTTATCTTGGAAAAAGTTTTTATGTGATGAATGAAATTGAACTCCGTGATTACAATGCCGAACGCAAGCGGCTCAGCATCAATGGCGCGCTGGACTATCGTTTCTCTGAAAAATCATCGATTCACCTGGGCGGCATTCATAACTATTATCGCGACGATGAAATCCGGAGACGTTTGCGCATAAAGCCCAGCGAAGGAAAATGGAAATTTATTTCGGATTCGGCCGCCACGATTGATTCGATCGCCGTCGAGCGCGAAACCAAAGATTGGGCACTTACGCGAAGTCTTAGTAGCGCACAATTGCTGGGAAATTATTCATGGAATGATTTGCAATGGAGTTATGCCTTCGTCGTATCGCGTGCCACCGAAGAAATTCCTGATCGCTTCGACTTCACCACGCGACAAGCTCTTACCACCGTACCAACCAGCAACAAGACTCGTGTGAATTTCAATTACGATTTGACCAACCGCCAATTTCCAAAATTCGCATTTCTAAGCGGTGATCCGAATGATCCTTCAAAATTTGCGTGGAAAAACTTTGAAACGCAGACTTACGATATTACCGAATGGGACCGTATAGGGGAACTCAATTTGAAACTGCCGCTGGCGATTACGTCATCTGCTGATTTTATACAGGCGGGCGCTAAGATTCGTGGCAAGACAAAAACACGCAACGACCTCCATGGACGCGCCAGTACTCTCAATCATCAAACCATTCCTAATCTGAGTTTTTTTGCTGAATCCGGCGAGGATATCAACTTCTATAATAACCGTTATCGCATTGGACCTTCGGGCAGTCCGCGGGTCATTGGAAATTGGGCCGATACGAGCTCCTTTAATTATTCGGCTCGATATTTTGGACAAAATAGTATTACACCAAACTATGATGCATCGGAATTGATCGTGGCCGGATACGGCCTTATGAACTTATCCAGCGGACCTATTAAAATCGTGGCGGGTATGCGATTTGAGAAAACATACATTGATTACAAAGGTCGTCAAATCGTGTTCAATCAGGCGGGGGCTCCGATAGACACAAGTAAGACCAAGGGCACATTTGAATATTACCGGTTTTTTCCATCCCTAAATGCAAAATATAGTTTAACCGATCGTTTTGTCCTTCGCGCTGCTGCATCCCGTGCGATATTCAGACCGAATTATTCCGATCTCGTTCCCTTTGAAGCCATTGATGATCAGACCAATACCATTGAACGCGGTAACTCTTTGTTACAACCTACTGTGGCTTGGAATCTCGATGCATCGGCAGAATACTATTTTATTCACTCCGGAATTCTTGCGGGCGGGCTTTTTTATAAATCAATCGATGATTTTATTTATCGTCGGAAATTTACTCAGGTCGGCGGCATCTATGACACTTGGATTATTACGCAAAGGGAAAATGGTAAGGCTGCAACAATTTGGGGCGCCGAACTCAATTGGCAGCAAAATTTTATCGGTTTACCCAATCCCTTGAATGCGTTTGGAATTTATCTTAATTATGCCTACACGCACTCCGCGGCCTACTATGCCCAGAGACCTCACAATAAAAATACCTTGCCCGGACAACCCAACCACGTCGGAAATTTTGCACTGACGTATGAAAAGCACGGTTTTTCGGGACGCATCGCGTGGAATTATAGTGGCGCTTACGTCTTAACCGTTTCTGATTCGGTAAAAAAAGATTTAGATGTCTTTGTTGATAGACATACGCAACTCGATATCTCCGCTTCACAAATCCTATTCACAGGCTTACGGACTTACCTTGAACTTAATAATCTCACCAATGAGCCTTATCGCGAATACGTCGGTTCGAGAAGGCGTCTTCGTCAGCAGGAATACTACTCCTGGTGGGGCAAGCTCGGTGTTGAGTATACTTGGTAATGTCTTAGGTATCGTAAATACTATTGCTCACAAAGTTTTTTTAGATTCCCCAAACTGACTTGATTTATCTTCTCTCCCCCATATTTGGACATGAGAGCTCTAAAACTTCCAAAAAAGCCCTCAAAACGAACTTGTTCGGTTAGGGTTAACTTTGCGCGCGCCTCAGAAAGCGCCAGAATTTTAATTTCCGATGATGCGCCATTCATTGGACCACCTGATATTTTGTATTCAATCACGCCCGGGGATTCGGCTTTGGTAATTTCACATTTCATATTCATCAGTTCTTTGGCGCTGGACGCGCCGGACATCAGACTATCCGGATTTAATCCGGGAATGATGGCGCTGAGAATGCCCAATTGTCCTGTCAGCCCGGGCATAAGATTGTCAAGACTGACCGCCGGCTGATTTGGTATTTTGTCACGCAAAGACTTCATGGCTTCCAATTGCCCCGGAAGCCCGCCCAGCATGGCCAATAAGTGCCATTTCGGAAGATCTTTGGCGTGCGTAAATACTTTTTGCTGAGACGCCTGGATTTCAATCGATGATTCTATTTTCGACTCGTTGGGCAAAAAAAGTGCGGCAACGACCGCCACCAGTCCAATCACGATCGCAAAAATGAGGAGCCATTTGATAAGTCGAAACATACTATTACTCCGGTAAATGATGAAGAAGTGTGGTTCGAAATTAAACCTGTGCGGCTTGAAACGCAAGCGATTTTGGCTTCAGGATCTCGACCACACCACTCTTTCCTCCACCCACCGAGCGCCAACCGCCATTCACCGAAAAAAGAAAGACATTTTGCGCTTTATCCTATATGTTGACGGCGTTGAAATTTACAAAACCCGAAAGGAATAAAATATGATGTATCACGGTGGAAATGACGATTATCGTTCCAGAAAAAACTTGATTTGGGGTATTG
>JANNSF010000114.1:0-17762 GCA_031402315.1 bacterium
GCTTCTTCTATATTTCGTGCACGGCCGACATGAAGAAAATTTGTATGACCATTGACCACTTCGCCAAGCCCAATGCCCCAAAGAGGCGGTGTACGCCATTCGCTTGCGGAGGCTAGAAAATCAGGCCGTCCATCCGAAAGCCCTTCGCCCATATCGTGCAAAAGTAAATCGGTGAAGGGAAAAATAGTTTGATGGGAAACGGCAGAGACCCCGGCAAGATTCCCGGTCTGTAATCGTGGTATGTGACATTTGGCGCAATTGATTTCAAGGAAAAGTTTTTGCCCTTGTTTGACATCCGCGTTATTTATATTGCGACGCGCAGGAACGCCGAGAGTTTGGTTATAAAATGTTGTGGCGTCAAGTATCTCATCGGGAAGCTCCGGATCATCGGAAAGCGTATCGGTGTAAGCTTGGCCAGATGAACTTTCACTTAGTAAAAGCGACGACGTCACACCCATGTCTTGATTATAGGCCGTGGCAACTTGTTGACGCAAATTCGGTTGATTGGCTTTCCATCCAAAACGACCAATCGAAATTTTTGAATGCACGGCGTCCCAAACGTAATTTGCTTTTCCGGAAATCCCATTTTCGTCACGATCATCTTCATCGGCGAGTGAAAGCAACGTGCCTTCTGAAATGGCTTCCAGTAATCCAAGACCAAAGACCGGCCGTGCGAACCTAGGTGATGTCATCGCATTTCCCGGAAGACTCTGATACGCATTTTTAATGGTATAGCTTGGAACGCGAAGACTGTAAGGTGTTCCGTCTGGATAAGTTGCTGGTGATTCGATATACAATACCGTGACATCGCCTTCCGGTGTACCGCCAAAAAGAGCCCGAACTTGCAATTGTTTACCAAATCCAGGAACGGGGTTTGGACCGCCATGTTCATCGGAACCTGGCAAACTAATTCTAAATAATAACGAGGCAATGCTTCCATTAGTAAAGGGAAGGCCGCGACCGTCCTTTACGTGACAATTGATACACGCGACATTATTATAGATAGGGCCGAGTCCGCCATTGACCGAAGCGGGTGCCCTGACAAACGTGGCATCAAAAGCCTCATCGCCTACGCCATGTTTTTCCAATTCCGAACTGGACAGATTAGGCGCAGGAGTCGAAAAAGCGTTACTGTTGTCAACGTCGACTGTGGTTGCTCCACCGGAAAGCGATTCATTAATCGTTGATTCCGATCTATCGCAAGAAGCGCCCAATAGAATTATTATAAAAACGAGAAGATTTTTAAAAGTTTTCATTGAATTCTACCTACAAGCGGTTGAATATCTTCTTCAAGTGTTTGTTGAATCGTACGAACGGCAATCTGCGCAGATTGAACGGATGCGCGATCGGTTAAAACGCCATGAGAAAAAGTTCCGGAAGGGCCGTCAATATTACCAATAAGCGTTATGGCGCTATTGATCTCGCTGAGGAATCGTGTGTGTAAATCCGGATGGAAGGAGGTAATAAAATGGGATACGCCGACGCCATTTCCCGAATTCGTACCTGAGTAAAAACCAAGATAGATATTACGAATGCTTCGGATATTATCTTGAAAATCGGCTTTGGAATTGGCGCTAAAGCGAGACTCCTCAAGCGTAAGATCGGTTTGTGAAAACGGGTCATGAATCTTTCCATTCGCAACCTCATCGGCAATTCCGATCATGCCGTCGACCAATTCTTCAATCGCAGATTTTTGGCTGATGTAGATGCTTGTACTTTGACCGGCGCCTTTAATTTCAGACGAAAAATCTTCACCCGTTGGCGACCAACTTTGACGAAGATCGCTGGATTCACTTTTTAAACTTTGTGCGCACGCGATCAAGTAATCGAATTGTCGCGCCGTAAAGTCACCGATCCCTTTTGTGGAGTTAGCGCCCCAAAGTAGATACTCACTAGTGTGAAATCCTTTGAGCGTTCCTTCAAGTCCATGGATATAGGTTTCATTTAGCGCAACACCGCTCGCAAGCACCGCGTCAAGATCCACGACGTTTACAGGCCAGCTGTCTATATTCGGATCAATACCCTTAGTATCGACCGGGCCAAAAAGAAATCCTTCCGACATCTCCCATGGCGCTCTGGCCGCAATCCAGGCGAGTCGCGCGTTAGAGAGATTTTGCAGAGTTGGATTATTTTTGAGAGTTGTAACCGAAGTTACAAAAAGCCCCAATTTGTTATCAAGATCAATATAGGTTTGTAGAATCACACTGTCGGCAGAATTGGCAAGAAGCGCTGTTCCGTCATATTCGATTGGCGGCAATGATTTTTCACTATCGCAACCAAGCGCGATAAGCATAATTAATAGGGCTGATTTCTTCATACGATATCCTTTCTGATATGAATTAAAAAATAAGTTAAAATTGAAATCCGACGGCAAGCGCAAATGTATTTTCAATACGATTCTTAGAAATTCCGAGTACACGGCGCGTAAAATCACTTTTCAAACTGATATTGTTGTTGGCTACCCACTGCACGCCACCACGAAGTTCTTTTCGTTCCCAGCGAGGATTATTGAAAACAATGCCTTTGGTTTTAAACATAGTGTCATAATAGTAGTATCCGCCAAAAACATAGAGATTTTGATTTTCTTGAGGAAAATAACGCATCACGTCGTAGCCCAATTCCGCATACCAACCTAGCGCCGCGCTTCCGACCGGCGTACGTTTGACATTAAGATTATTGGATAGATTGCGATTGGCTTCGGAAACTTTGTCGGAATTTTCTAACGTTCCATAGAGTAACAGTCCGCGCGATTTGAAGCCGAATTTTTCCAAAGCCACATGCGCTTCATAGATACCGACGTGCGCATCTTGCAGAAGATCGGCCTTTGGGCGATTGTCGGAGCTATTACCATAATACGCGCCGAAGCCAACTCGATTGGAGGAATCCCAAGAGTAGTCGAGTCGCGTGGTCACGGCCAAATTTTCTGCATTCACCGTCTCGAAGCGCAATTGGTATCCCGGCAAAACCCAATTGGCTGAACTGAATCCTGTGGCATCAAGTCCGCTCACGACGGCCATACGATATTCCCATGCGTGATCTTTTCCAAACGATCCTTCGACTCCGGCGCCAAATTCATGCCACTCCGTTGGGAGCAGAGTCAATTCGACATTATTATACGTCGTTGTAAAATAGTCATTAGGTTTGTTATAGTCGGTAACAAATCCCAGTGGGACACCAATTCTTCCTCCTTCGATTTCGAGGTGATCATTGACCTGAAAAGCGAGTTCGACTTCCTCAAGCAAAACCTCGCCCCCCTTTTCAACCTCTTGTTCGAATTCCCCAAACTCTTCAAATTTATCAAACTCCATCGTGACCCCGGTGCCGCCATGTTCAAATTCAATTTCCATCTCAAGCGAAAGGCGATCATTAAAAATGATTTCAGATGCGATAACGACTTGAGGCATGTCAAAAATGCTACGTTTCCCGGGAAAAGTCTGCCACGAATAATTATGATAGATAAAGGAGCCAAACCCTTCAACTCGAATACGCGGGAAAGGGGAATATCGAGCAGAATCCTTCTGGGCAAATAGAGAAGGAAACAGGAAAGCGCAGAGCAGAATAGTTTTTTTAATCAGCATTGAGTATGTATATATATATATTAAACATTTGTAATTACTACACTTATTTTATTAAATAATTGATACTGCGTCTCAATCGCATTTACAATAAGTAATCTATACTTTTTAATCAAGATAAATTTCGCCTCGTGGCATACTTTACAGAAAGGCACGTTATTTGTTGTGAACATGATACAATCAAGTTCAGGGCGATATAACCCTTTCGCTTCATAGGCCGCGCCTTCAAAAGCGCCGACTTTGCCAAAGTTTTTTTCTGAATTCAGCATGGGCGTCGTTTTAGCTTTCCGCTGTATGTCTCCTTAAGATTTTTTTGGAAAGAAAAAAGACTTTCGCTGTGCTTTAACTACTTTTTCAAGTCCAGATACTTCTCACGAGCATGACGAATCGCCGACTTTGCAAATTCGGCCGGCTCCCAGCCGAAACTGCGGACGCTTTTACCTTCCAGATGCTTGTAGGTAGAAAAAAAATGTTCGATCTCGACCAGAAGGTGATGGGGCATTTGTTCAAGAAGCGAAACATCCTTGTAATGCTCATCGTGAATGGCCACGGATAATATTTTGTCATCCTGACCTTTATCATCCTGCATGCGCAAAACTCCGACCGGCCGCGTTTCGACAAGAACACCGATATGAAGAGGCTGTGAGGCGACAATCAATACGTCCAGCGGATCGCCGTCGTCGTAAAAGGTGCCCGGGATAAATCCATACGCCGTGGGATAATGAACGGCGGAATACAATGTGCGATCAAGCCGGAATACCTGCAGGTCCGAATCGTATTCGTATTTATTTCGACTCGCCTCGGGAATTTCCACAATAGCATAGATTTCGTCCGGAAAATTTTTCCCGACGGGAAGGTCTTTGAGATTGGGCATAGTGTCCTTCGTTCAAAATATTTGTTTAATCGCAACCTTAAGGTTGCGACTACCAGTCCTAATAAAACTGGTAGCCGCAGACTTCAGTCTGCGTTCACCTAATTTATGATAATGTACGTAATTCGGTCCCATCCGCTTATTTGCTTCTATTTCTTCATCGCGCTGCGCGCCGCCTGCGCGAGAAGGTCTTTGAGATTGGGCATGGAGTCCTTCGTTCAAAATATTTGTTAAATCGCAACCTTAAGGTTGCGACTACCAGTCCTAATAAAACTGGTAGCCGCAGACTTCGGTCTGCGTTCACCCAATTCATGATAATGTATGTAATTCGGTCCAATCCGCTATTGCTTCATTTCTTCATCGCCCTGCGCGCCGCCTGCACAAGAGGTTCCTTGAACGCGGATAGATACGGCGTGTAAGCAAAATCCATTTCCGCGAGATCCGACAACGTTTCACCGCGCCGAATGGCGGCGGCCAACAGATTCCCGCGTAGAACGGCGCCCTCTTCGCCTAAAATATTGGCGCCCAGAATACGATGGCTTTTTGGTTCGTAAATGAGCGCGATGAAAATCGCTTTCGATTGCGAAAATAATTTTCCACGTGTGAATCCCGAAAATACTTCGACCTCTGCCGAAAGCGCATTATTCTCGGCCTCGCGCGAGGATACACCGACGGAAACCACTTCCAGGCCGAATATCTTCACTACGCTGCAAGGAACGATACCGCCAAATTCCATGAAGGAGCCGGACGCATTAGCGCCGGCGACCCGCCCCATCTGATTCGCAATGGTCGCGAGGGGGAGATAGACATATTTATTCGTCACGAGATTCTTAATTTCAGTTATGGCGCCGCAGGCGTAAACGTGTTCCAGATTCGTCCGCATGCGCGCGTCGGTCAGAATGCCGCCGAATTTTCCGGTACGAATTTTAGATCCATCCAGCCAATCCGTATTCGGCTTAAATCCCGTGGCAAGAATGGTCATTTCATTTTCAGCGGGTTTGAAATTCATGTTGCTGATGAATTTAATCCCGTTTTTTTGGAGTTCGTCCAAAACAATTTTTTGGGCGGCGTTCTCAAGACCCGGCATCGGCAATTCCGCACGACTGACAACGGTAATATCAAGCCCGTGATGAGCGAGGGCTTCCGTCATTTCCATCCCAACAAATCCGCCACCGACAATCGTCGCGCGCGTCGGGCGAGAAGTTTCCATATGGGTGCGAATAGATTTCGCATCGAGCAGGGCTTTCATGGTGAAAACATTTTTTGAACTCAGCCATGCAGGATCCGGAATGGCCGCGCGTGCGCCGCAGGCGAGAATAATCTCGTCGTAAGGAATTTCAATTTCGCCCGCGTCATTCTGGACAATAAGTTTTCGACGATGAGGATTAAGCCGAATCGCGCGATGGCGAGTTTTCACTTCGCATCCAAATGTAGCCGAAAAAATTTCAGGCGAGTAGAAGATCAGTTTTTCAAAATCTGAAATCACGCCGCCAACATAATAAGGTGCGGAACAGGCTGAATAAGCAATGTGTTCACCGGCTTCGAT
The DNA here is from genome assembly GCA_031402315.1 of bacterium. Classification (GTDB taxonomy): domain Bacteria; phylum CLD3; class CLD3; order SB21; family SB21; genus JANNSF01. The sequence continues at coordinate 5,993 of JANNSF010000114.1, forward strand.
CAGATTGACACGAGCGTGGGGGTTCATTTTTTTAGCGTGTACGGCCGCTGCAGGACCGGCTGCGCTTCCGCCGACAATCACAATGTGCGGAGACTTTGTCATCAGGTTTTCTGAGGCTTTTTCTTAGCCGCAGGAAACAGAATATTATTGAGGATAAGTCGATAGCCGGGCGAATTTTTATGGAGCGACAGATCGGTAGGCGGATCGCCTACCTGGTGAGCATAGTCTTCCGGATCGTGACCGCCAAAGAAAGTGAAGGTGCCTTTGCCGACGTCGCCATGAATGTATTTCGCCGCGCCAATAGTTGCGTCTTCACCCAAAATAACGATATGGTCTTTGAGGTAGTCTTTTTTATATCCGGTGGTCTGCCCCATAAATCCTTTGACAATACCCACGTGATTTTGCGTCAGCATGGTTGGAATGGGGTCATACTTCGCCGAAAAATCGAAGAGCGTGAAATAATCTTCTTCCGGCGATTTGAGACGCGCACCTTGACTGCTCGGCCAGTCTATATTTGAAAATTCATAATTGTACGGATTCATGTCCACTTGAAATTTTGTAAACGCCATGGATTGCGCATAGTCGAGTTTGTTATTGGTCAGAGGATCGGCCGGATCGCCGTCGTATATCGTTTCGCACATGTCCGTGCCTTGCGCGGCCAGTGCAATATCAAAGCTGTCGGTCGCGCCGCACATGGCGAAAAGAAATCCACCTTTTGCGATAAATTCTTTCATCGTACGCGCCACCGCGAGTTTTTCTTTTGAAACTTTTTGATAGCCCATCTGATGCGCAAAGGCTTCGTAATCGCGCTGCTGCTGGACATACCACGGCGCGTTGGAATACGAAGCAAAAAACTTTCCGTATTGGCCTGTAAAATCTTCATGATGGAGGTGAAGCCAGTCGTAATCGGTTAGTTTTCCTTGCAGAACTTCAAAGTCAAATATCTTATCGTATTTGATTTCCGCATACTCGAGCGCCATGGTCACGGCGTCGTCCCACGGTTTCTTATCCGGTGGCGTATAGATCGCGACGCGGGGCGCTTTCTCCAAAAAAATCACCTCCATATTTTCACCATCGATCGTGTTATAGACCGCGGCCGCTTCCGAGGCGGATATTTTTTCCGCGGTGACGCCACGCGTAAGGCACCAGTCGGCAATCGATTCGGAATAATTCATCATAAAAGATCCGCCGCGGTAGTTCAGCAGCCATTCCGCCGACAGTCCCTTATCGAGAGCGAGATACGCCGCGCCATACGCCTTGAGATGGTCGGTTTGCTTAAGATCCATAGGAATAAATAGTTTTTCACCGCCGCTAAAGAGAGCGAGGATAAAAAGCCAGGCGTGCAAAATCATATTTCGCTTTCGAATATTCCTAACACTTGCGCCGGCGACTCGGCAAGGAGAAGGCGATTGCGGTTTTCTTCCAGGCGAAAAAATTTGGCGATGGCTGAAAGGGCCTGAATGTGGGGACCTGAAATATCTTCCGGCGATACGAGCATAAAAAACATTTGCGAGGGAAGCCCATCGGCGGAATCAAATTGTACGCCATCTTTCTTAATTCCAAAAACTCCCACCAGCGACTTGACACCTTTGGTCTTTCCGTGCGGCACGGCTACGCCGTACTTAAGCCCGGTGCTGAGCGCGCGTTCGCGCTGGATCACCGCCTCGCGAACGAGATTTTTATCCAGGAGTTGTCCGGTCTTCCAAAGGGCTTCGATGAGCTCGTCAATGATTTGCTGTTTCGTAAATCCACGCAAGTTCAGTACGATGGAATTTTCGGAGATAAGGGATGATAGTTTCATGCCGCGCAAAATATCGAATGACGGTGTGAAATTCAAGGCGCATATTTTTGTAAATGACGTTCTTCATCTCGATTTGGTTTAAAAAAGCGAATTCCTTTTCAAAGGGATTTGAGTGGTGAAAAAAAAATAATACCATGCGCAGGTCGGCTAATGCCGCCCTCTTGGATTACGGGTTTTACTCAATTTCTTCTTGCTTCTGGAAACCCCATTTTGTATCATGCAGCCCCTAAATAACATGCGCGGTACAGGCGCATTAACAAAACCTCCGTCACCTGCGGATTCAAATAAAAGGTCGGTCATAAAGGCTCTGTACACCAGCTTTTACGACACTAGAAAGTTAAGTTTAAGATGAGCACTAAAATCAAACGCGACTACGGCAAGCAACCAATCCCCTTTGTTCAAATGAAGGACACGTATGGGGATTATAATGAAACGGAATTTGCCGAATTTCAGTCGCTGTACGAAAACACGCTGACCGCCATTTCCCAGGGCGAAATTGTCAAAGGCAAAATTTTGGCGATCAGTGAAAAAGAAGTTAAAGTAGACATCGGTTTCAAAAGCGAAGGCGTCATTCCGAGCGCCGAATTTGGCGCGAGCTTAGCGCAGTACAAAATCGGTCAGGAAATTGAAGTATTTCTTGAAAACATCGAAGACAAAGAAGGCAATATTATTCTCTCGCACAAGAAGGCCGACTTCATGCGTGTATGGGATCGTATTACGAAATACAGCGTTACCGGAGAAGTGGTCACCGGTACGATCATCAAGCGTATCAAAGGCGGTATGGTGGTCACCGTGATGGGCATTGATTGCTTCTTGCCCGGCTCCCAGATCGATGTCAAGCCGATCCGCGATTTCGACGCCTACGTCAACCGCGAAATGCAATTCAAAGTTGTGAAGATCAACAATCTGCGCAAAAATGTGGTCGTATCGAGCCGCGCGCTCATCGAAGAATCCAATAAAGGTCAGCGTGAGAAAATTTTGGTGGACTTGCAAAAAGGCCAGATTCTCGAAGGAACCGTCAAGAATATTACCGATTTCGGCGCCTTTATTGACCTCGGCGGCGTGGATGGACTCCTCCATATCACCGATATGTCTTGGGGCCGCGTAAAACATCCTTCAGAAGTCGTCAAGCTGGATGAAAAAATCAAAGTACAGGTAATTGATTTCAACGAACATAAAGATCGCATTTCGCTGGGCCTCAAGCAGATGAGTGCCGAGCCTTGGGTTGAAGCCTCGAAAAAATATTCGATCGGCTCGATGATCAAAGGTAAGATCGTTTCGATTACCGATTACGGCGCGTTTATCGAGATTGAAAAGGGTGTTGAAGGCCTTATTCATATTTCGGAAATGTCGTGGAATCAAACCGTCAAACACGCTTCACAATTATTTACGCTCGGCGATATTGTGGATGCCGAAATCGTGAGCATCGTTGCGGAACAGCGCAAAATTTCCCTCTCGGTCAAGAAGCTGCAAAACGATCCTTGGGAGCATGTCGATGACAAATATTCGCTCGGCAGTAAGCATAGTGGAACGGTTCGCAATCTGACTAACTTTGGCGTGTTTGTGGAATTGGAACCCGGTATTGACGGGCTCGTGCACATCAGTGATCTCAGTTGGACCAAGAAAATCCGCAATCCAAACGAAATGCTGAAGAAGGGTGATTCGCTGGAAGTCGTGATCATGGGTATCGACAAAGAAAATCGCCGTATCTCAATGAGTCACAAGCATATTGCGGAAAACCCATGGGATGGATTCATCGAAGCGTACGCACCGAATACCGAGACGACGGGACGAGTGATGCGCCATATTGATAAGGGCGTGATCGTGGAATTACCGCTCGGTGTAGAAGGATTTGTTCCTTCATCCCATTTGCCCAAAAACGACAAAAAGGATCTTGCCGAAGGCGCGACCCTTAATTTGATCGTCATCGAATTTGACAAAGATAATAAGAAGATTATTCTTTCGGCCACGGCGCATGAAAAAGCGCAGGACAGCAAAGCACTTGAAGACTACAACGCTTCACAAAAAGGTGCTTCCGAAGCGTAATCCTAAACCAATTGGTTAGCATAAAAGGGTTGGACGACAGGTTCAGCCCTTTTTTGTTGGTAGGTCCATGTAACCGACCGGAAAACACATTATGCACGAACTACTTCAATACGAGACTGAATGTTGGACCCATCTCCATCACCATGTGGCGGGCGTGGACGAAGCGGGGCGGGGACCTCTGGCCGGGCCGGTCGTCGTGGCCGGTGCGATCTTTGAAAGAGACTTCATTATCGAAGGGGTGACGGATTCCAAACAGCTATCGGAAGAGAAACGAGAACTCTTTTTTGACGTCATACAGAAGAATGCAAAAGCCTTTCACGTGGCGATCATTGATCACCATCAGATCGATAAGATCAACATTTTGCAAGCGTCACTTTTAGGAATGCGCGAATGTGTTGAGAAAATGTTTATCAAAGCCGATTACGTATTAATCGACGGGAATAGCGAAGCCTTTCCGCCCAATCACCACTACGCGACTCGGCAGAAGGCCATTGTCAAAGGCGATTCACGCAGTTTTACGATAGCGGCCGCTTCCATCTTGGCAAAGGTCACACGGGATCGTCTGATGGTGGAGTACGACAAGATATTTCCGGCCTATCAATTCGCCAAAAACAAAGGTTACCCGACCGCCGATCACATTGCCGCGCTAAAAGAAGTTGGACTTTGTTCCATCCACCGAAAGACATTTTGTTCGGGGATACTCAATGAACAATTGGGGTTGTTTTAGAATTGTCGGCGTTGATGCAAACTCCGGGTCACTAAAAATTTTCTAAAAACTCAGAAAGTACATCGTTCACCGTATCGGGTTCTTCCATCATAGAGAGATGACCGGTATTGGGGATTTCTACATCCATGGTGAACGAAAGGTTATTTGGGTTTCGTTTTTCCGGCGTGATGATGAGGTCGTGATTTCCGGAGATGACGCAAACGGGTTGTTTGAAATTCCGAAGGGTCTCCGAATGATTGCTTCGCGTGGCCATGGATCTCAAGGCCGCGACGATTCCTTCCGTCGTCGTCCGGCGCATCATGGCATCCAGTTGGTTTTGAAGTTCCGCGTCCGACCGATTGTGAGGCGCGAGGAATTTAGCTTTCATGGCTTCAAAAATAAATTGAGTGCCTTCGGACTTGAGGCGCTCTATGGATTGCAAGCGGGCTGCCCGCGTGGGCTCGTCGTCGGCATCGTATCGGGAATTCATCAATACAACGGCACTTAGAAATTCAGGATGACGCGCAGCAATCTCGAGCGTTACGTACCCGCCCATTGAATGGCCCACGACAATGGGGTGATCCAAAGCGCCCGACTCCTTTACGACATAGTCGGCGTAATCACCCATAGAAAAAAAATCTTGTGCCGGTGAATTTCCAAAACCGGGGAGATCGATAGTGACGATATTTGCAATAGAAGAAAGTGCCGCTTGTTCAGCCCACATCGCATGATTCAAAGGATAGCCGTGGATGAATAGGAGCGTGGGTTTCGTTGATTCCATCGAGGCTTAGCTTAATACGCTTTGGAAAAAATGACCTGAACGTCCGTTTCTTTACCGGTCACTATACACTTTCCCTTTTCACCGGTTTGGTCGGCCGGAATGACACGAATCGTGGCTTTCGTTTCTTCTTTTATTTTTGCTTCGTCTTCGCGCGAACCGGCCCAGAAACAGCGTGCGAATCCCTCTTCATTTTCAACGATCTTGCGGAGCGCCGCGTAGTCAGAAACAAAAAAAGTATTGTCATCACGGAATTTCTTTGCGCGGTCGAATAGATTTTTTTGAATTTCATCCAGCAGCGCAGGAATACTCTTAGGCAGATCGGAAATTGGCAGGGTCACTTTGTCGGTCTTGGCTGTTTTATCACGGCGCGCGCAAATCACATTTCCACTGGCTACATCTTTGGGGCCAATTTCAATTCGGATCGGCACGCCCTTCACTTCCCATTCGTTAAATTTCCAACCCGGGCGATATTGATCACGATCATCGAGATGAGTGCGAATTCCGGCCAGATCGGTTTTGATTTTGTTTGCCGCGGCGAGAACAGATTCTTTTTCCGCATCGTCTTTATAAATTGGAATAATAACGACTTGTGTTGGTGCAAGCTTGGGCGGAAGCACAAGCCCATTGTCATCGGAGTGTGCCATAATAAGTGCGCCGATCAGCCGCGTGGAGACGCCCCAACTGGTTGCCCACACATATTGAAGTTCCGTTTTTTCATCCTGGAATTTGACGTCGAATGCTTTTGCAAAATTTTGTCCAAGATGATGAGAGGTTCCGGCCTGTAAGGCTTTTTTGTCCTGCATCATCGCTTCGATACAATACGTGTGGAGAGCGCCGGCAAATTTTTCGGAATCGGTTTTTTTGCCATGGTAAACCGGGAGCGCCATATACTCTTCCGCAAATGTTTTATAAATACCGAGCATTTGAAGCGCTTCCTTTTCCGCTTCGTCGGACGTCGCATGCGCTGTGTGTCCTTCCTGCCAGAGAAATTCCGTCGTACGCAAAAAGAGACGTGTTCGCATTTCCCAGCGAACCACATTCGCCCATTGATTGATCAAGATGGGCAAGTCGCGATAGGATTGGATCCAGTTTTTGTACATGCTCCAGATGATCGTTTCTGATGTCGGGCGAACGTAAAGATTCTCTTCAAGTTTTTTTCCACCGCCGTGTGTGACTACAGCACATTCGGGCGAAAATCCTTCGACATGCTCTTTTTCCTTATTCATAAAACTCTCAGGAATAAAGAGTGGAAAATACGCATTCACATGACCGGTATCTTTGAACATTTTATCGAGCGATTGTTGAACAAGCTCCCAAATCGCATAGCCATTGGGCCGAATGACCATACATCCCTTGACCGGCGCGTAGTCGGCGAGTTTCGCTTGCGCGATCACATCCAGATACCATTGCGAATAGTTTTTTTCACGCGTCGTAATTTTTTCGGCCATTATTTCTCCGGTTATTGCCTTGGCAGGCAGACACAAAGTTTTTCAGAATGAAACTTTGTGTGCTTGATTTATTTTCTTGTGCGCCCGGCGGGGGTCGAACCCACAACCCTTGGCTTCGGAGGCCAATACTCTATCCATTGAGCTACGGGCGCATTATGTGCGCGGGATTATACAATCGAAGGTTTTTAATTGCAAGGCAAAGCGCGATTTTATAAAAATGCCTTCTATGCAACATGGAGAAAGATCAAACGAGAGGAGTTCAATAACTAGAGTGCCTTTCTGTCCCGTCCATGATCCGCGGGCTAATGCCCTTGGAGTATCGATCTAGTTTGTATTTCAAAAACATCGTGGGGTTTCTAAAATTGATCGGCTAGCTCTTTCAGCGTATCGCCAGTCACGCGAAAGACCGTCCATTCGTCCATGGACTTAGCGCCAAGATGTTTGTAGAATTTAATGGCCGATTCATTCCAGTCAAGAACCCACCATTCCAGGCGGCCACAATCTCTTTCGATCGCGATTTTTCCGAGATAGGCGAGCATGGCTTGGCCGATTCCTTTTCCGCGCATTTCAGGTTTGACAAATAGATCCTCAAGATAAATCCCGGGTTTGCCGATGAATGTGGAAAAATTATGAAAGAATAGAGCAAAGCTAACGGGAACATTTTCATAATAACCGAGTAGAACTTCCGCGCACTTTCTTGGCCCGAATAGATTGTCACGTAAAATACTTTCTGTTGCCACTACCTCATTTTCCATTTTCTCATACGCGGCGAGCGCTTTGATAAAAGACAGAATCAACGGCACATCGGATTCAAGAGCCGGTCTAATTTCAAATCCCGGGATCTTTGTTGTGGTCACGATGGTTTCCGATGAATGACGGTTGCCGAAGCCTGCGATGTCGCCATGACCGTGATCTGATTGATATTGACATGCGCCGGACGTGTCACGGCAAAGACGATGGTTTCTGCAATATCACGCGCCGTGAGCGGATCAATTCCTTGATAAGGAGTTTTTGCACGCTCTTTATCGCCGCGAAAACGAACGATACTAAATTCGGTCTCGACCAACCCAGGATCAATAGACGTTACTCGAAGCGGTGTATCCACGAGATCAAATCGCATACTCTCACTGAGCCCGCGTACGGCATATTTTGTAGCGCAATAGACGTTGCCATTCGAGTAGGCCGCATGTCCCGCAATTGAACCCAGATTGACAATATGACCACGCCCTCGCGCGACCATGCCCGGAACGGTTAGACGGCTCACGTTTAAGAGGCCCGTCACGTTGGTATCGATCATTTCATCCCAGTCTTCGAATTTTCCTTCGTAAAATTTTTCAAGCCCGCGTCCCAGGCCTGCACTATTAACCAGGATATCAATTTCATTCCATGGCGATGGTAGCTCTTCAATAGCTTTTCTAACGGTCTCACGATCGCGGACATCAAAAAGAAGAGAGTACGTTTCGATATTGAAGTCTTTTTTAATTTTTTGAGCGAGCGCTGTTAGCCGTTCTTGTCTCCGGCCATTTAGGATAATTTTGCAACCGGCCTCTGCGAGGGCTAAGGCCGTGGCTTCGCCAATTCCGGCGCTGGCTCCGGTGACCAGTGCGATTTTACCATTGAGAGAATTCATAGCATCTCCGTCCGATGTGTATTTTTAAAGTGATTATTTTGTAAGCGTATTTTCGATTCGGCGATCAGGGACAATCCACATGATGGCCACGACTACATAGAGAGCGATCGCAATCCATGCGTTTACAAAAGCCAGGGGGATGGCGGCGGAATAAAAGATGAGAGAAGCGATACCCTTGCTGTCGCTGCCAATGGCAACCGCGATGGTAGAGTCGCTTCCGTGATGGGCAATCAGGGAACGGATAAGAACAGTGTACGCCACGCCGCAAAGCAGTAAAATCATGCCGTAAAATGCAACCGGCATGGGTGCCAGACCATTTTCACCCATCCAGCTTGTGGCAAATGGAATGAGAGACAGCCAAAACAACAGATGAAGATTGGCCCAGAGAATTTTGCCATTTACTTTTTGAACGGCCTGCATGGTATGATGGTGATTGTTCCAGTAGATTCCGACGAAGATAAAGCTTAGCACATAGCTTAGAAAAACCGGAATAACCGATTCAAGCGCATGCCAATCATCGCCGTGCTGAACTTTTAATTCCAGCACCATGATCGTGATAATGATTGCGATAACACCGTCGCTAAATGCTTCCAGACGTGTTTTATTCATAGGACTCCTTCGCTTGGACAGCGGATTAGTTACAAACCAAGACGTCCATATTACCGAAGGAGAAGATGAAATTCAATTTTTATGTGAAGGTCTCAGTCCCTAAGGAGAAAGTAAAAGAAGAGTGTGCCGACCACTAGCCCTAAGACAATTCGAGAGAATCTAAATTTGTGAAACGAAAAAAGACTGACCGACAATCCAATAATCCATCCAAAGAAAACGCCTACATATACGCCAGGTGCATGCAAATAGGCATAATTAAAATCGCTTTCAATCTGTTGATGAATAAATGTAAAAGGTATCGCAAAGAAATGCCCGATTACAAATCCAATAATCGAGTTTAAAATATTTTTAGACCAATTCGCTTTTTTTGTATCGAAGTCTTTATTCACGATGCATTATGACTAGTTCTATCTAGCTTCCTCAAATAGTTTAGATCGTCGTTTTGTCAATACCGTCTCTTTTATCGAAACAATTAGTATCAGCTGTTCAGTGTCACCTCTCCTACAAGGTTTCGTTTACCAATTTTTGCTCGTCATCAATGCCCTCCGCGGTGAAGAGAAAAATCCAACATACAGGATTCTTAGGACTTGAAAGCGAACGTCGAGGTCATCAAGCCAATGCGCAAGATACATCGACATCGTGAACATGACCGGCATTGGTGCTCATGATCGTGATCGTAGTAGTGGCCGCCAGCTGTGTAAAATGACTTGGTGTAAGAGTTACCTGATGATCATGGCCGGCCGATCCCTGGATACTATATGTTTTTTGGACGCCTGCAATGACGTCTTCTTTAGACACGGTTAGCTGGTGGCCATGATTGTCGCTGATCGAAACTTTTGTTCCGGCGTTAAGACAATCGGGATCTCCTTTTTCGGACGAGGAGCTATCGGAACAAGCGGTGATAAATTTACCAAAGCCCAAAACCAATAAAGGAGTAGCGATCAGCATTAAGAATTCTTTTCGAGTCATCTTTTTCATAGGACGCCCTTCATTAAGTAGGATATTTATTATACCAAAGGTAACGAAAATCAACGGCAAGTCAAGTTCTTGATCATCACAATGGATCAGGGGACGCTACTCATTGAGGCTCCAATCGTAAGATTGATACGAAAGACTTGACGCGTCGGGAATAGTTATTTTTGAATATTTATTGATGAAGCCGGCCACCGAACCCGAGAAATCATCCTTAAACCAATCGAATATTTTTGATATGCGAATTTCCTGGCTTGTGATCGTATTTTTTGATCCGTCGGCAAGGAATAGCACGACTTGTTCGTCCAATTGTGTACTCAATCGATTGGCTTCAAAGGCTCCTGCCCTTAGGGACGGGCACGAACGCGAAGCGCAGACGATGGCAAAATGAATACGCGGATCCTTAAATTGTTTTCTGAGGATATCGTGTTCCATTTGATTGAGCGTGTACTTCCTCCCTCCAATGTCGGCGACCTCAATGTCCCAAGGTGACTTGAGAAGGCCGCCGATATCCTTGATACTTTTTACCGGGTAATTTCGAATCACCAGGCTAACCGTCCATGCATTGTACGCATTGATCCAAAAGGCCTTTTGTTCGTCCGATGACCAGGCGGAATTCGGCGGATTATCGCTCAGCGTTTTGAGGTAGGCGTCCAGTGCCGCTTTATCCTTTATAAATCCTTTGTAATCTACATTTCCAACAGCCGAGACATGGCTTTTCAGTAATTTGTCCCAGGCCACGTGCGAAACGGGTTTTGCATTTACAAAACCAAAATACGTACTCATGATGACCAAAATATATTTCATAAAATCCTTATGACATTAGTCCTCTTTGAAAAATAATAGTGTATAAATAACGGAATAACTTGAAAAAAATTCCCCACCATCAGACGTCAGCGCCATTAGGCGCGGACAAAGCGCACGGAACCGCCAAAAGAGTCCGTGATTTATAGAACGTGAAACGCTATTGCACACGAGTGTTTTAAAAGATTGAATTTTATTTTCTTGGGTAATTTTCTATATTGCCATGATTTAAAAATAAAAAAAACAGGATTAAGAATGTCTCAAGAGATTCCAAAAGGTTACGAACCCAAAGCCGTCGAAGATAAGTGGTATGCGTATTGGCAGAAACACCGTCTTTTTCATGCGTCGGTAAATCCCAAGAAAAAGCCTTTTACCATCGTGATTCCTCCGCCCAACGTGACGGGTGCGCTGCACATAGGTCACGCGTATAATAATTCCGTCCAGGACATTTATGTTCGTTTCAAACGAATGCAAGGTTATGAAGCGCTGTGGTCACCGGGTACCGATCATGCGGGGATCACGACACAAACGGTCGTGGAAAAACAGATTATCAGCGAAGGCAAGACCCGCAAGAGCATGGGACGCGAAGCTTTTGTCAAGGAAGTGTGGAAGCATAAAGAAATCTATCGCGCGCGGATTATCGGGCAATTGCAGCGGATGGGCTGTTCGTGCGACTGGGAGCGCGAGTGGTTTACGATGGATGAAAAATTGTCCGTTGCGGTGCAAGATGTTTTTATTCATTTCTATGAAAAAGGCCTGATCTATAAGGGCAATTATATTGTCAACTGGTGTCCGTTTTCTCAGACCGCCATTTCCGATGAGGAAGTGGAATACAAGGAAATCAACGGAAAGATTTGGAATTTCAAATATCCGGTTGTCGATTCATCCGAATTCATCACAGTAGCCACGACGCGCCCGGAGACGATGCTCGGCGACACGGCGGTGGCGGTGAATCCTGAGGATGCGCGTTATA
>JANNSF010000115.1:0-3566 GCA_031402315.1 bacterium
GGCTCTCATGCCGAGTACGATAAACTACTGAGCTAATTCATCATTCATCCTTATGACCAACCGCCCTCTCCGCGTTTTCCTCTGCCACTCCTCCGCGGACAAACCCGCCGTGCGTGAGTTGTATCAAAAACTCCGCGCCGAGCCGTGGATTCAACCCTGGCTGGACGAAGAAGAACTCCACCCAGGGCAGGATTGAAACAAGAAGATCGAAAAAGCCGTTAATCTTTCGTAACCCAAAGAATACCTTTTTCTTTACATTTGCACCTTATGATTTTTGCGTCTTGATAATAAATAGCCATTGTATTGCACACGGGGCAAATAAATACATTCTCAAACTGGCTAACTGCATCAGCAAATCCGCGAACTTCTTCAATACTTGTATTTCCTGCTTGTGGATTGTTATGAGTTAGTAAATTTCCAAAGATGCCATTTTTCCTCAAATTAGTAAATACTTCTTCTTTTTCTTTAAAGACAGCAGGTACTTTTTTGTTGAATTGGGAAACTAATGGATCGTGCAGATCGCCTGCCGTGTACCTTCCATCACGTTTTATTGGAACCCTAGCTTGCAATGAAATAACGGCTTCTAATAGGAATGCCTCTAGTTCTTTTCTGATTGAAGCAGCAGCACCATCTTTGTCGCCACCGCCAATTTTCTCTGCAATTAAAACCCACCTTGGTTTATAGATATTGAATTTTGGACCTTCTTCAAGCGTCCAACTCAGTATTTGCAAATTCTTGAATTGAGCTGCTAGTCCATGTGCTATTAAATATGCTCGCAATTCCTCATGCCAAACGTAGTCGTGTGTTGTTATAAACCATTGAGCTTCAGGAAATTTTCCGAAAAGCAGATCGCAAACTCGTTGTCGATGACCAGAATCAATCGAACTAACAACATCATCAAGAGCAATTATAGGGAAACCAACATTAAATCTTTTAACAAATGCCAGGAACACGCACAATCCTAAAGAATCCAAATGTCCTTCGCTATTAAAAGCTCGTGGATCTTCTTGAATCCGATTATGAAAATCCATTTTTATTTCAGTGCTAGCACGTTTTCCTTCATTTACTTCTAAACGAACCCCTTTATATCCTTCGTTAGGGTGAAGCACAGTAAAAAATTCCCTGATATTATCTTGAAGTTCGCTATATATACGCTGAACCTCTATGCGTTTCGTGTTTACAAAAGTTTCGTAAATGAAAGATATTTCTTTGAATGTTGAGCGCTTGGTGTTTAGTATTGGATTTAGTGTTGAAAGTGTTTGGTGGGAGTCTAGTGTTCGGGTAATTAGGTCTATTGCTTGGAGAGCCTTCTTGTCTTCCTCTGTGGGATCGAGCTTGGCTTTTTCTTTTTGAATAGCATCAATTAACTCTTTGGTGGATTTAAAAGCTGCTGGTATTGCAGGAAGCGCCTTTATTTTTTCAAGAGAATCTAACTGTAAATCTGCAGGCTCTACTGAAGTCTTCGCGATGATACCTTCTATTATGTCTTGGTAACCATCTAAAGGCGAAAAATCCCAATTTACAATAATTTCTTTTGATATTTTTTTGACATTGTTGAGGGTGTCAATCCAGTTTTTTGCTACATCCTTGAATACGGCAATTTGCTTTTTAATTTTTCCGGACAACTCTACAATTGGTTGTAGATTCGCGACTCTTTTTTCTAGAGCCTCTAAAAGTTCCTGCCGTTTGATAGGCTGTAAACATACTGGGCAATTCTCAATGTCATTGTATTGACCTATTAGACGGCTGCTTGATTTAAGAACCTCGCCAAAAAGCACATCTCGGACTTTTTTGATGTCACTATGTAGTTGTCCAACCAAATCCCAAAGAAATTTATTTGTTTCAAATAAATCTGCGCCTTTTGATAATTCTTGACATTGAGTAATCAAATTCTGTAATTGAACAGAGCGTGCCAAATCTGCTGGTGAGTGCCCGCCGGTAACTATTTGTAATTTTCTTTCGTTTGCGCTAGAAAAAGACTCGAGTGGTTTTTGTTGAAGTTCTTGAAGCTTTTTATTAATAGCGACAAGCATATCCTTGTCTGAAAAATCAGTTTTCCCAATAAGGTCACCTAACTTTGCTTTTTCGGTTTCTACTACCGCAATGAGATTCTCAACTTCGCTGCCAGTTTCATCTTGTACTTGCATTAATGATCTTTCGGTTTTGTCTAATTCATCAACGCCTATAATTGCAGCTAATTGTTCATATTTCGATGCTGGTTGAGCTAAAATAAAATCTAGTAAGTTCTTGCGCCTTAATATGAAGGTTGTGCTTGAGCCCTGAGTGTGTAATTCCTTTAGGCCTTCAGGGATTTCAATAGCATCATTAAATTTACGGGCAGCAGAAAGATTGCTCTTCATAAAATCAATCGCGATTGAAGTTTGATTTTTATCTGCAAGGATATGAGGTGCATGTTTGGTTGTTGAAATGCTTTGTACTCCCTCTAAATGGCTTACTTTTCCAGTAAAATAATATTCAATTGCGTCAATAAAAGAGCTTTTCCCAGTTCCATTTTCACCTAGTATTACGACAGATGAGCCATCCAAATCTAAGCTTTCTTGAATTACTCCACGAAAATTATTGACAATTAGTCGCTTGATCTTTGACATAGTGTGCCTCTATTGATTGACAAAGCTTGATCAATTCATTTTTATTGATGATCTTTCCACTTTTATATAGTTCTTTAATCGCTTCAATAGTTTCTGGCTTTATATCTTTATTTCCCAGAAGGTTTTCGAAGAATTTGTTGTAGATTAATTCACTGACTTGTGAAGACATATATCCTCCTATATAATCTCATTAGCTTGATTCGTATATTAAAAGATTATACTTGTAATAACTCAACTAAACAACTGGAGCCCTATGCAACTAAAAATGCAACTCAAAGGAATCTACGCCCCCATCGTCACCCCCTTCAACGCAGATGAAAGTATCAACTATCCCGTTCTCGAACAACTGATCGAATACCTGATCGCCAACAAGATCGCGGGACTCGTCCCAGGCGGCACGACGGGCGAAGTCTACGCCTTCACCGAAGCCGAGCGCTTGGAAATTTTCAAATTCACCAAAGAGAAAGTCAACGGGCGGGTCACGCTTATTGCGGGCACCAACTCTGGCGCCACGCGCGACGTCATCCGCTATTCGCAGATCGCAGAGCAGATGGGCTACGACGCGCTCATGGTGGCCGTCCCACCGTATTCACGTCCGAACCAGCGCGAACTGCTGGCGCATTATTCAGCCGTCGCCGAGTCTGTCAAGATCCCGATCACGCTGTATAACTTCCCGTGGCGCGCCGGCACCGAAGTAGGTTATGAAGTCCTCGACGGTCTGACCAAATACAATCACATCATCGGCATCAAGGAAGCCAGCGGCGATATGTCGCGGGTGTATGAAATGCGATTGCGTTATCGCAGCCGTTATCAAATGATCTGCGGCAGCGACGACCAGGCGCTCGACTACTTCCTATGGGGCACAACCGCGTGGATCGGTGGCGCCGCCTCCTGCGCTCCAATTCAACATCATGAAATCCTCGAAGCCGCGCTCAACAACGACTTCGTCACCGCCCG
>JANNSF010000116.1:0-3282 GCA_031402315.1 bacterium
TCATCCCCGACCACGCAGATGTTTTTATATTTGGACGCGAGCATATAGATCAATTGATATTGCGCGTGATTCGTATCCTGATATTCATCCACAAGAATATAACGAAATTTATCCTGATAAAATGCGAGCACATCCGGATGATGACGGAATAATTCCGCCGTTTTGACAATCAAATCATCAAAATCAAAAGCATTTGATTGCTTCAGTCGCTTTTCATATTCCACATAGACCATCGCCGCTTTTTCTTCAACAGGACTTCCGGTCACCATGGTAAATTCCGCCGGCGATTGAAATTTATTCTTGCACTTTGCAATGATCGAGCGCATGAGATTCGCCGGATAAAATTCCTGAGAAAGATTGAGAAACTCCAAACAAATTTTAATCAGATTGAGTTGATCTTCCCCATCGTAGATCGAATAATTCCTCGAATAGCCGATTCTTTCGGCTTCCCTGCGCAGAATTTTTCCAAAAATAGAATGAAACGTTCCAACCCATATTTTATGCGCCTCCGGACCGGCAAATCGACCTATACGTTCTTTCATTTCCCCTGCGGCCTTATTGGTAAAGGTCACGGCTAGAATGTGAAAAGGGCTGACGTTTTTTTCCTGAATCAAATGCGCAATACGACGCGTGAGAACGGTCGTTTTTCCGGACCCGGCGCCGGCCAAAATCAATATTGGACCGTCCCCCGTCTGAACTGCTTTTTTCTGAACGTCGTTTAAACCGCTGAAGATATCTGACATGAATTTATTTCAAACCAATCGTAATATTTTTAAACGCGGCAAGATAGAGAATGAGGTTTTGAAATGCAAATGGAGCTAAATCAATTAATAATGAAATCTAAAAAATGTATCCAGGATCAAATACTTTTTTCCGAAAAAAACAAAAGCAGACGTGTAAGCCGAATTCTGTTCCATGCGTTTAACCGCATGTTGATAATCATTTATCTTCCCGCCTTTTTAGGCGGGACAGTCAACTGGAATACCATGACGAACATGATCATCCGCTTTCCGTGCGATCTACCCGGCGACATCGGCCGGAACAGCCTACATGCGTCGCCTTATTTGATCTTGCTCCCGGTGGGGTTTAGCATACCGCGAAATTGCTCCCGCGCCACGTGCGCTCTTACCGCACGTTTTCACCCTTATGTCGCCCGAAGGCGCCACGGTTTGTTTTCTGTTCCACTTTCCGTCGTGACGAATTCACATCCGCCACGCCCGAACTTGTACGCCAGAAGCGTCTCATCCGGCACCGCATCCTATGGAGTTCGGACTTTCCTCCACGCTTTAGAGCGTGGCGATTATCCCGTCTGCTTTATTTTCAAAGAACACAATTATACATCCATGCCGCCAATTTACACCCTGCCCCTACAAGTTCAAGATAAATATCCTTTTTTAAAATATCCTTTGCTCGCAAGGCAACGCAAGACGTGAAAACGCCAGACGGCAGACGTGAAAACGGCACGTGTCACGTCTAGCGTCTCGCGTCTCGCAGGGATTAAAACATTGACAAGACACCCTGTGAATGCTATATTCGCGCGATTTAAAAATTTTTACGGAGAATGAATGTTTCGAAATCCTTTAACGCATTTTTTGGTTTTAATCACCTTCTTGATGGGATGCCAATCGCCTCAAAAAGCCGTCCTCGAGCAAAATTCCGTCCAGACGAAAACAACCGATCCTAAAAATGATTTCCTTGTCACGCCTAATGGCGTGGCCGACACCGTGCAGTTCTTAAGCCTTACCGATGAGAGCCCGGCAAAAACGATGATTGATTCTTCGGCATTGGTCAATGTCAAGACGCGTTATGCGGAAGCTTTGCGTCAGCTTTATATCGAACAAAATTACACCGCCGCGAAAGTTTCGTTTCAGAATACCGTGATGGCACTCTCGGTCTGGGGTGATTCGCTCGCCCGGGCGGAAGAAGATTTTCTTGATATCGATATGGACGAATCGGCAAAATCCGATGATACGAAAATCGAAGTCTCTGCAAACGATTACCCCAATTGGCTCGCGGGCAATATCATCGATCACTATAAAAACTTTTTGGAAATTAAGAATGAGTTTAGCGAGACGGATTTTAACCAAAACGTTTTGTCCAAACTAACTTACTTCGGACTCGGCATTCGCGGACAAAATTCCACCGGCGCGATCAAAGCATCGATCACAAAAGGTCATTCGCTCGATTATATCCCGACCAATGTGGACAATGAGCGTGTACAAAAGTACATCGCCTATCTCACCCGCGATAGCGGCGCGAATATAAAATATCTTTACAAAAAATTCGGCCGCGATGAAAAGATTATGCGCGACATTTTGAAAGAAGAGGGACTATCCTCCGATTTACTTTTTCTTGCGCTCATCGAAAGCGGCTACGATGCCAATGCACGTTCCCGCGCCAATGCCATGGGTCACTGGCAGTTTATCAAAAAGACCGCGACGGGTTACGGTATGAACGTGGATTGGTGGGTAGACGATCGGCGCGATGTTTATGTCAGCACACGTCTTGCCGCACGCTACCTCAAGGAAATGTTCGCCGAATTTGGCGATTGGTACCTCACCCTGGCAGCCTATAATGCGGGCAATGGGCGAATCTATAATGCGATGAAAAAAAATAACACCCGCGACTATTGGGAAATGACGAAGCTCCCGCGCGAGACAAAAAATTACGTCCCGATTTTTCTGGCCGCGGCGCAAATCGTAAAAGATCCGGGCAAATTTGGAATTACGCTCACGAAAGATCCGTCGTTTCAAGTCGATACGGTGACTATTCGAGAATGCCTTGATATCGAAGCCATTGCCGGCTGTGTCGGTACCACGATGGACAGTATTCGCGAAATTAATCCGTCTCTTCTCCGTTGGTGCACGCCGCCAACGGTTTCCTCCTATTTGTTAAAAGTTCCATTTGGGACACGCGCAAAATTTGTCGAGAACGCGGCGAAAATTCCGCAGGAAAAAAAACGTTCATGGATACGTTATCAGGTTAAGTATGGCGAGACACTCTCCGCCATTGCCAATCGTTATGGCACGGATGTCAAGGCCATTCAGCAGGCCAACCAATTGAAGAATGCGGTCAATCTCGCCACCGGCCAATGGATACTTATACCCGTTGCGCCAAAGTCGTACGTGGCGAAAGTTGAAACCCTTCCAAAGATCACCCCGACGAATAAAAATGTTTCGTCGAATGGCAACGGAGGCAATAATACGGTGGCGACAAAGAATAAAGCCTTCGAAGGGAAAAAGAAACTCAGCTTCAAAGTTGAAGCGGGCAATACGCTTGGGG
>JANNSF010000117.1:0-5066 GCA_031402315.1 bacterium
CGATGCCGTAAAGACGATTTCCATATTCTGTGCATCGGCCAAACCGGACGCCATGGGGTTTTTTGATGCAAATTCGGATGTCTTTTTTGCGTCTAGTTTAACCGAGGTGATCGGAAGTGACGATTTATCCAGCAACCCGTCGTGTAGAACCAGTCTCCACGATTTCTCAAAATTGGAGCCTTTGGCAAATACATTTTTCCATGTTTCGCGAACAAGATCATAGCCGCGGCTCTCTTTTCCGGTTGCAATCAAGGAAAGGACTTCCAAGGCCGAGTGACCTCCGTATAGCGGCGCGATCAGCGGTTGGATAACACCTATTGTGCCATCGGTCGAGCGTGCATCGCCCCAACTTTCAAGGAAATGTGCTTGCGGAACATGCCAGGCAACATTCTTGGACGTCTCATCTACATAACCCGAAAAATGAATCGTGGTTGCAACCTTGCTCATCGCTTCGCTGAATTTCAAGTCTGCAGCCGCGTTATAAACCGGATTACCACCGAGCATTACTAATGTCGAAATTGAACCACTTTTCATGGCTGAAGTCAAATTTGCAAATGCTGCGCTGTTGCTGATCGAAACATCTTTCATCTCACGGTAGTTCACCGTTGTTTCGACATTACCCAGTGCGGCATTGATCGCAAGGATGAGTGCGTGAACCTGAGCCGGCTGGCGACGTCCTGCAACCACGATAGAATATTTACCGGCGCGCTTCAAGTCTTTTGCAGCTGTATCCAGCCACTTCGCGTCAAAGGCAGCAGTATCGGCATTCCAGCCCATTGTATCGACGCCCAAAGCTTTGGCCAACGCTACGGTAAAGGCGCCAATCTGACGGTTTTGTAAACGTAACCTATGGTCGGCCATACCTCCCGTCAATGAGAGTGCCGATTCCACTACATACAAGCGATTCATTTCCGCCTTCTCTTCGGAGACGCGGCGACCGTCCGCAAAACCACGGGCCGACGGAATGCTTTCCGATTCCGCATGCAGAAAATCGGAATCGAGAGCCACAATAACTTTAGCTTTTGAATAGTCGTACGCCGGCATCAATTCCTTGCCGGTTGCAACCTTCACGCCGTTAAAAATATTTTCATCGCTCACGGCTTCGTAGGTAACCCATGTCGCTTTGGGGAATGTTTTTTGGAAATCGCGCTGCAAACGGGCCATGGACGGCGACGAAAACGATTCACTCAATAAGGCAAGACCTTCCCCTTTACTGGCCGAATAAGTTTTATAAAGTTCCTTCCATGCTTCCACAAAATCGGCATAGTTCTTTTGAGTGCCCAGATTCAGAACGACTTTCGACCGATCCGGATCGTACAGCCCAAGAATGGCAGACTGCATAAACGAATTGGCAGCGCCCATCGAAGACGAATGTTTGTCATTGCCCTCGATTTTCGTAGGACGACCTTCATGGCTTTTGGCAATAACGCCGAACGCACTCGTGCCAAAGGGCATCGTGGTCGCATAATATTCCGCGACACCGGGGATTATCTCTTCCGGTTTGATGACGTACGGAATAATTTTTTCAACCGGACGGCGACACGACGCTAAGCCGGCCATGGCAATGGAAGCTCCCATGAGGCTCAAAAACGTACGGCGCGTAACCGGATTGGTCATCTCCGAGGCCTGTTGAGGAAATTCGCGTTGAATAAAATCGGTAAGTTCCTGGGAGTCCGCGAGTTGATCCAGACTGCGCCAGTATTCCTTTCCGTTTTGGGATATTGTATTTTTTTTGCTCATCGGTGACATCCTGAACAATCTTCCGGTGGTTTAATATGTTTTTCTTTTTTGATTCGGGCGGCAAATTCGAGTTGATCTTTTGGCGGGATCCATCCCATGTCCGTGACTTTCACTTTTTCGAGATCACGCAAATGCATATCGGGATTGCGGTGGCACTGCAGACACCAACCCATGCTCAGAGGCTGTTTCTGTTCGACGATTTCCATCTGCGCAACATTGCCGTGGCAGGATTCACATCCGACGCCGCGATTGACATGAATGCTGTGATTAAAATAGGCAAAATCGGGATTTTTGTGAACTTTGACCCACTGTATCGGAAGACCGCTTGCAAAACTTTCACGGACGGGCAGAAGTTTTTCACTGGCCGGCAAAATAAGTGTGTGGCAATTCATGCATGTGGCCGTTGGCGGAACCATCGCGGTTGCCGATGTTTCTACCCCAACGTGGCAATAACGACAGTCCATACCAAGATCGCCGGCATGGAGCTTATGGCTGTAGGGAACGGGTTGTTTCGGCCTGTAGCCGACGTCCGTGAATTTGGGGGAACCAAAGTACCACAGCGCCCCGACAAGGCTTGTTCCGACGAAACCAAGCACCACAAGAGAAATCAGCGGCAGCTTATTGGCGGACTTGGGAAATATTTGAGGCAACGTCGTGTCTCCTTAAGTGAATATAATAAAACTGAATAATTTGCAGCGACCAATCGGATGGGCAGAAATATATTCGCCGACCCAGTAACTTGCAAGGGGATTTTTTACAATTTTCTTACAAATTTCATTTGGATTGAAAAATTATCCATGTAACGGAATCATCAAAAACCGATCAACAATCATCGATAAAAAGAGCCCAAACAAATAGAGGAGTGAAAAAAAGAAGAACCCGCGAATGACTTTTTCGTCTCGGGTCTTCAGTGATAAATACGCTTTTCGAATAAACAAGCTGCCCAGAACGACCGCGGTAATACCATAGATCAATCCGGTATTATAGAATAATAACAGTAGCGACGTGAGTACAAGTACGACCGAATAAGCAAGCATCTCTTTGAGTGTATGTTCATCGCCTTTGACAACCGGCATCATGGGCAATTTGGCCAGGATATAATCGTTTTTACAAAACAGGGCGAGCGCCCAAAAATGCGGCGGCGTCCAGAAGAAAACAATTAAGAACATAATCCATGGCGCCACGTCCATACTGCCCGTAGCAGCCGCCCACGCACCCACCGGCGCCATCGCGCCCGCCGCGCCGCCAATCACAATATTCTGCGGCGTCGTGGGTTTAAGATAAAGTGTGTAAAAAAAGCTGTAAAACACAATGGTCGCGAGCGAAAGCATGGCCGTAAGTCCATTGAATGCAAAAAGAAAAATCGCGACACCGATCACGCCGATCATCGAACAGAAAAGTAACGCATGGAGAGGCGTCAGAGCGCCAAGCGGCAAAGGGCGACGCGCACGCGTGCGATCCATTTTGGCGTCAATCTCACGTTCGAAAAATTGATTGAGTCCATTCGCGCACCCGCCCGTCAAATACAGACCCAGTAAAACCAAAAAGAATTTAAGCGGTTCGTCTAAAAACGATCCCTCAACAATCAACGCCGTCGCGCCCGTGAAAACCACGAGCAGCATAATGGTCGGCTTCGTAAGCGTGATATATGATTTAATCGTCGCGGTCATTCAACACTTTCTTAAATTCTCACAAACGGCGCTAAAGTATACGGCGAGCGGGTGATTTGCAAATTTTATTTGAGTAAAATTTTACGGCTTCACCCCGATCGGAAAATCCGGTCCCCAGATGAAAGGGGAACGCGGCCGCTCCTCCGCTTTATATTTTTTTATGAGGTCCGGAATTTTTTCGTCCATGTGATTTTTGATTCCGGTCGGCGTAATCTGTCCATCTTTAAGCGCATCCATCAGCGCCCACGCAAAAGGATCGTATTCCAGATCTTTGAATTCGAGCGCCAATTGATCATTCGCCGTGGATGCAAGAATCGCTGCGCCCGAAGCGCGACTTAGTTTCGCAAGGGCACTTTCATTCGACGTACCATCGGCGTTATAGGCATCGATGAAAAGTAATTGCTTCGTTGCTTTTATATCGGTTAATATTTTCTTGATCTCAGTCCCCGACAGCCCTTCCTGCGAAACCTTAATCGGATCGCTCATTTGCGCCACGTCGCTCAAAACATAAAAGTATTCTGATTTTGTTGTTTTGTCCTCAGGGATATCCAGGACAATTCCTTGCCCGGCGTAAAAGAAAACAAAAACATCATCCGGTTTACACTTGGATTTCACTTCTTCAAACACTTTTAAGACATTCGCTCTGGTGGCTTCTTGATTGATCAGATTTTTTGGATAAACATTTCCAAAAAACTTTTTTGTTTTCGACCGCAGAACATCGGCAAATTCAACGGCATCGGATTCGCAGTATCTTAAATTATACGTTTCGTTTTGATAGGTATTGATACCCATGGATAAAATATAAAGATCGGGTTTGATATGTTTTGGAAGCACATAAGTGATCATTCCGACTGACGCATTGGATTCCGATCGGTCATCGGAAATGCCCACCGCACCTAGTCTATTGGCCCCTTCATTCAGACTGACGGAAAATTCCTGTTCAAATATTTCATTCGGCTTAGTTGCCTTCGCGCCCTTAAAGCTTTCACCGATTGTTTTCCCATTATTCGCCAAGCGCACACTATAGATGCCGCCACCATTATTTTTGGCAATAGCCTTAACACGAATGACGCCTTGAATAATCTCAGTTGAATCCGTGGCGATTACGCCAAATGTTCCATCGCTTCGTTTGGCCAAAAGAGTCATAATAGGCGGCGTCTTAAATCCTTTGGATAGATCCATCAGCTTGGTCTTTGATGGAGCCAAACGTTCAAGTCGTCCTTTGATAATGTCCGGGCGAAAAAATATTTCCACAAAATTATCTAAGGTGTAGAGACTCTTCATGAAACGAATACTGATTATTTTTGCCGCGTCGGGAGACCCGCAAAAATATTTCTCCGGAGTCATGGATAACCAACCGCCTTCTGTAAAAGAAACAAGAGAGGCTAGTTCCTTACGCGAGGGAATATCCCAAACTCTGGTCGTTTGATCCGCACTGCCCGAAACCACCGTGTTGCCGTCCGGTGAAAAAACGATGGAATTAACATCGCGTGTATGTCCTAAAGACGTTCCCAGCTCAATGCCCTTTGCAACGTCCCAAAGTTTAATTGCATTATCCATGGACCCTGAAATCACAAATTTCCCGTCCGGTGAAAAAGCGACGGACATCACTTCCCGACTATGTCCCGCGAATGTTTTTACTTTTTTTCCGGTTCC
>JANNSF010000118.1:0-6772 GCA_031402315.1 bacterium
ATTTTGAAAAAATATCAAGTCACCAAATACCATCTGTGATTTCTCAACCGCAATTCCGACGGCAAACATGTCGGATGCCTGACGCGGTAAATCAATGGCCACACATTTCTTAAAAATCGAATAGACAAAGCCGGAACAATCCGCCCCCGTGCCTTTTTCCATCATCCCAAACCGGTACGGCGTTCCCATCCAGGTTTGTATTTCTTTCATCATAACGTCTTGATCAAATATTTTTGGGTGAGCAATAGCCGTCACGACGTTGGAGACGCCTGTAGGTTTAGTGGAAAGGCTCGTTTGGTTGTTTGACGTGTCCGGCGACTTGTATATTGGCATTGGAACGCACCCAATGATTGACATCACAAACAAGAGTACAATCTTCATGGATCGCTATCCTTTTCGTTTTACGCTGTCGCGGAGCTTTTCCGTCCCGGAGTCCTTCCAAATTTTCTTCCCCCACAGACGCAACATGGCCGGCAACACCACGACCGACGAAATCGAGCAAATGATAATCCCAAACGTACACATGTATCCCAAACTCGATAGTCCGCGATTATCAACAAAAATCAACGACCCAAATCCTATCACCGTGGTGAGCGCAGAGAGGAATAGCGATTGCCCGGTTTCATGAATGGCTGCAAAGACGTCATGACGCTGATCTTCAAGATACCTCGAAATGACATAAATACCGTAATCCACGCCGGATCCTATGAGCAAGGGGATAGCAATCATGTTGACAAAATTTATCTTCAATCCCATAAGGCGCATCACGCCTGTAATGCAGACGATCGAAAACGCCAAAGGAACCAAACAAACAATGACCGCCCGAAAGTTCATATAATTAATCACTACCAATAGCACGATGGCAATCAGGGAAGCGATAACCGCAACGCGAAAATCTTTTCGAACTAGCGTCAGGAATTCCGCCGTCACCACCCGTATACCGGTAATGATAACACCTTGATCATGTAGCTTTGGATCGCTGTTAATTTCTTCAATAAATTCATTTACAATATCGATTTCATGGGATTGCCCCGCAAATTCAACCTGTGTCACGACTTTCTTAATCCCGTTCTTTTCCACATAAAAGTGTTTCATGATGTCGCCAAATCCCTCATTTTGAAAGCTCTTTATCGTAATAGGGTCGCGAACCGATAGGAGGTCTCGCAGGCGTTCAAGACGAAAGTAATTCATGCGTAAACCCTGTCTCGACATCTCAAGGCGTATTTTGAAAAGAATCCCTTCATGATCAAGGTGGCCAATTTTTTCCAGATTTTTTTCTTGCTGATGAACGGAAGGTAGGTATCTCAACATGGACGTATATTCTTTTACCATGCCCTTCTCGGTGAGCGCATCCATTTTTGCATTTAGAGACCGAAGCTTGCTGATCAATTCCTCATCCGTCGTAGCTGTGCAAACCACGCTGATCGGCTTGAAATGACTGCCAAATTTCACTTCAAGACGCTTAATCATGTTAAGATCCACATCGTTCTTGCTTCGTATGTTCTCAATATTATCATCAAAGGTAACGCCAAAACCTTTGTCCTTGGACGGCACGACATTGGTCAGTACGCCAATCATAAAAAGACCGATCACGATACAGCCGGTTGTAATGTATCTCGGGTGCTGAAGGACAAACCGTGAATTCGCCCCAAGAACTCGGCTGAATATGCTTTGTAAATAGTTGGCCTTAGAATCTTTGCGCTTACGAAATCTCACTTCAGCGGGAACGATGATTAATACCGCTATAAATAAAATAAGAATACCTATTCCCCCTAGGAAGCCAAGTTCATATAGCCCACGGAATTCAGTAACCATCAAGACCATGAAAACAACCGCGGTGCTCATCGCACCATAGAAAACACTTGTTCCGGTTTCCCTAAACGTGATCTTCAAATTCTGCAGAGGTGTATTCTGTTTCGAATGTGATTCTTGCTCTACAAATCGATTGAAAATATGAATGGCATAATCCACACCAAGCCCCAATAACATGGCTCCTGCAGCCGCCGTGATGATGTTGACTTTGGTAAAAAGCAGATCGCCAACGCAAAATACCCACGTCACACCGGCCAAAATGGGCGTCATAATGAAGAACAGCGAGCGAACGTTTCCGTAGAAAAAGTAAAATACAATCAAAATTAGTACGACTACATATAGAGAACTGCTAATTAAGCCTTGCTTGACGGCATTGGAGTTTCCAAGGGAAGAAACAAAATTACCACCCACCGTTATATTCAGCAGTTTCCCGTCATCGCCCATGACAGAAATGATGGAATCTGAAAGAACTCGAGTCCGGCCAACCAGTACTTCGCAGAACTTAGTGTCGTTAGCCACTCCATTCGGTTTTGCAAAAACGAGCAGCGTTCGCTTATCATTCGAGAGATAGTAACTTTCTTTATTTTTAAGGAGTGAGGCGTTTTGAGGGCCCAACATTTTTTCGATATAGGGCAAAAACATTTCCGAAAGCAAAAGAGGATCATCACGCATTATTTTCTTAACCGTCGGATCCGGTGGAATGGGTGCGTTCAGAATGTTCTTACAATTAAGGATCGCTTTTTCGATTTGTGTATCGTCGAAACGCTTCAGGATCGAATCCAAATCCTGTTCATTTAGATACAACAGTGCATTTTTCACAAAAAATTCTTCAACAAAACTCTTTTGGTTATCGGTCACAGCGTAGTTAACACTCGCAACCAGTCCTGTTTCCATAAGAGCCTTATCCATGCGTAACGCATAGTCTTTGATGACGTCCGGACGTGCATCGGCCGAATCCGCTGTTTCCACAAGAAGCAGGTGGGTTTCCTGGGTTCCGAAATCTTCATTAACAGCCCAAAACTCCCGGATGAGTTTCGAATCCTGCGGGAGCAGATCGAAATTATTCGTACTGATCTTTATCTGCATCATGAAATACGCAGAGACAACCGTTAAAACGCAAACAATAGCAATTACCCCGACCGCATGCGTATAACAAAATTCGGCGATTGCGGTCAAAATTTTCTTCATACATTCGCTCCAAATATTGGACTCAAAATAGGATTTATATAGACGATCTGCAATTGGATTCCCTCTTACATTTCACCGGTCAATACCATCTTGATAATTTGTTTGGGTGGACGCCAAGCGCGAACAAAAATTGCAGGACAATATTCGTTATTGCGCGGGTCCAATAGCCATCCACATCGTAGCGGCGCATCGAGGTAAAAACGGGCGCCCGCAGAATCTTAAAGTGAGGCCGACGACGAATACGCGCAATCAGATCGACGTCTTCAAAGATCGTGTAATCTTCGCGATAACCACCGACGTCAAAAAAATACTTACGCTCCATAAATATCGCCTGATCACCAAACGGTCGCCGGAGGTAAATGGATTTGATCCGACCATAAAATGTAAGATACCTTGACGCTAAGCCCGGCTCCTTCATCGCATGCAAAAACGCGCCGGCTGCAACACCGTCGTTCATTTCGCTCAGAAGCGTTCGAATTGATCCCTGGGGTAAAAACGTGTCCGCATGCAGGAAGACGAGCATTTTTCCGTTGGCGGTTCGAGCTCCTGTGTTCATTTGAAGCGCCCTGCCTTTTTCTGAAATTACGACACGTACGTCGGGCGAATATTGTCCGGCGATCTCGACCGTTCGGTCTTGACTCCCACCATCACAAACGATGACTTCAATGTCCTGAATATCCCTGAGTTCCGACAAGCGATCCGCAATGTTTTTCTCTTCGTTGAATGTTGGAATGATAATAGAGGCGAGAGGATTCAACGGCGTTGGCCCATTCGTCGAACTAAACGCCAAACTGCTTAAAATGATGGTCGGTGTGTTTATACATAAGTTTCCCCCACTCCGCGGCCGTCATGGTTCCAAAAAATGCATGTTCAAAACAGCGGACCGACGTTTCACCGACCGATACTTTATTGAACGACATAATGAAATTCTGTTTTTCCTGATCAAAAATGCGTGGATCGGTGATTAAGAATTCACCTGCCGTCGGTGAGTTCTTCTTAAAAGGCTTGTCATTGGTGGCCAGGCTCTTGAAAAAACGGCCAATAAAGCGGATTACGGGGTTTGGCTTGATTTTGAGATCCCCAACGGGAACTTGAAAACTCAACGCACAATGCGCAAGCATTTGTGCAACGTTCATTTTACCCCATTGCGCTTGAGTCTGGTTCGTCAATTTATTCAAGCGCAATTCGATTTCGCTCTTGCCTTCACTTTCAAAAATTGATTTCATAAGGGATGTCCTTCTATCTTACTTTCTCCACTCTTGAATCAGTGTTGCAATGAGGCCTGTCCA
This sequence comes from bacterium, assembly GCA_031402315.1. Classification (GTDB taxonomy): domain Bacteria; phylum CLD3; class CLD3; order SB21; family SB21; genus JANNSF01. The sequence continues at coordinate 4,290 of JANNSF010000118.1, forward strand.
ACCTGTCTGATGCGATGCACCAAGACCTTGTCCTGTATCTCCATGAAAATATTCAAAAAAGAGTAAATAGTCTTTCCAATGTGGATCTTCTTGGAATTTTTTGATTTTCCCGTACACGGGGCGGTGCCCATCTTTATCCGGAAGGAAAATTCCAATCATTCGCTCGGCGAGCACCTTCGCAACGTCTGCCGGAGTCACCAACTTACCTTTTACCGTTATGCCATAATCCTTTCCAAACGCCTCTGAGAATTTGAGCAGCGAATTGATCATAAGATAGCTTGTTGGAAACCAAATCGGCCCACGCCAATTTGAATTGCCGCCTTTGATTTTACTGGTTGCTTCCCCCGGTTCGTATTCCACCTTATTCTTTCCGAAGTAGTAAGGATGCTCGGCATGATATTTGGACAGTCCGCGTAAACCGTGTGGCGAAAGAAATTCATTCTCATCATAGATTCTTTCGAGAATACGTTTGAGCTGATGGGCATCGACAATCGAGAGGATATGACGGCGCTGCCCATCCTTCTCTTCGCTATAAACACAGCTTCGAACAATATCCGGACGATTACGGACAAACCAGTCCAGATTGCCGATAAATTCTTTATTGAGTTCAACATCCTTGTCATTTAAAATATCAATCGCGTACATGGCAATCAATCCAACCAGCGATCTAACACGAAATTTTTCGTATCCTTGGTGATTGGGATAGACCAATACATCGTAGAAAAAGCCTTCCTCCTCATCCCATAATTCAATTCCTTGCTCGCCCATGTTTTTCATTGCGGCACCGACATAGATGTAATGTTGAACAAACTTGGTTGCGAGCCCTTCAAAAACCTTATTGTATTTTGCAAGTTCCAAACAAATGCGCATAAGATTCAGACAAAACATTCCCATCCAGCCGGTGGCATCCGACTGTTCAAGCACAGCACCATCGGGCAATTTTTCACTGCGATCCACGACGGTGATATTATCCAAACCCAGAAACCCTCCTTCAAACACATTATTACCGGAGGCGTCCACTTTATTAATCCACCAGGCAAAATTCATAAGCAACTTATGAAAACATTTTTCCAAGAAAACAAGATCGGGTTTGCCGGTTCGGTCGCGGTCCATCGTATACACTTTCCATACGGCCATCGCGTGAACCGGTGGATTAAGATCTGAAAATTCCCATTCGTACGCGGGTATCTGTCCATTGGGATGTTGGAATTGCTCAAAAAGCATGATCCAGAGCATTTCTTTAGAGTATTCAATATCAAGGTCGGCAAACGCAATGGTGTGAAAGGCCAAATCCCATGCGGCGAACCAAGGATATTCCCATTTATCCGGCATGGAGATAATCCGCATGGAATTCAAATGCCGCCAATGCGAATTTCGAATAGTCCTCCGGGAATCGGGAGGCGGTGCGTTCGGATTATCTCCCGCAAGCCAACGATTTACATCGTAAAGGTAGATCTGCTTCGTCCACAAAAGACCGGCGTACGACTGACGCAAAACACGTTTCTCTTCGAGGCTTGCCTTGGCCGGATATACGGTCTCGTAGAATTCATCCGCTTCATTTTTCCGTGTAGCGCACATCGCGTCAAATTCCTTGAAGGGCTCGCTCAGAATTTCACCCGTAAGCCGCAAACGATAGACTTTGCTTGATTTCGCCGGGATCATATCGCTATAGTGAAAACAAGCCTTGCTCCCGATCTTTTCAGGATTGACGGCGTTTTCTTTATTCACAATCTGCCGATGAAACGCATCTTTTACAAATAGATTAACACTTGGAACGCCATAAAGTTTTTCGCAGTTTGATTCGTTGTTAGTAAAATAGATACTCGGCGAACCTTCGGCGTAGAGATAGCGTTTACCCAATACATAAGGAAAAGGTAAATTACTGAATTGCTCCATCGTTGAATCGTCGCTTACGACGCTGACAAAGTTTTTTCCTTTTGGGCCCGGTATTATTGTCGGTTCGCCGGTTCGTGGCGAGGTCCAGCCCCATCGATTCCGAAACCAGTAATTCGGCACGTAGTGAAATGGCGCATCCTCATTGCCACGATTATGCACTTCTACTCGAATATGTATGTCCTCCGGTCCGCCTTTCACGTATTCAATGAACACATCAAAGTATTTATCTTGATCAAAAAGCCCGGTATCCAGGAGTTCAAATTCATCGCCTTGTCCGTTCCGGCTTCTATTCTCGTTAATCAGCCACTGATATGGATATTCGCCTTGCGGATATTTGTAAAGATATTTGTTATACGCATGGGAAGGTGTCCCGTCCAAATAGAAATAGTATTCTTTTACATCCTCGCCGTGATTGCCTTCATTCGGCGTAAGTCCATAGAGCCGTTCCTTCAAAATCGGATCTTTTTCATTCCAAAACGCGGGGGAAAAATTGATGACCTGATAGCGATCGCACCACCCGGCAATGCCGTCTTCGCCCCAGCGGTAAGCTTTACTTAGTGAAGCCTCGTGGGTCAGGTACGACCAGG
>JANNSF010000119.1:0-2074 GCA_031402315.1 bacterium
AGCATGGCGATAGAGCATCCAAAAGATAAATGTCACGGCGAAAAAGCCAATATTAAAAAAATACATCATTTGGGCGCTCTCGGATTGCGTGATAGCCTCGATCTTGTTGAGACCAAACATACGATTGATAACATAGCCAAAAACAAATTTGAGGGGAAAACTGTAAAATAGAACAACAAAGAGGAGACATGCGTTTAGTACGATAGTCTTTAGGTCTTGCAGCCCATATCTTCTGAAAAATCGAAAATGTTCGTACCACATCCAGAGCATCAGCGCGAAGCAAGCTGCAAATCCGACAAAACCCTTCATCACCTCCTGCAGTTGTGAAAATGACTTTGGAACTTCCAGCGACACGATGATAAGGGTGATGGCAAACGCAAATACAGAGTCCGAAAAAGCCTCAATTCGAGACACTTCGTGGCCTCGCCATTTGAAATAGGGATCTCCACCAAGATGTTTGGCAAGGTTATTTCGAATCATTTTTCTAGTTTCAATGTTTTGTCCACCATCCGCGTAATAGAAATTTCGTCGGTGAAGTATACAATTTTGTTAAGCGGGATCCATGCCAGGTCTTTTGATTCTGAAGATATTTCCAAAGGTGCATGATCGTCGGCCTGGAGAAAAAAACGAATATCGTAATGAAAATGTTCGGGTTCACCTCCATGGGGCGGTATGGTATGGATGTCAATATCGAAGATGTCTTCTTTCATCGCATGGATATGCTTTAGTCCGGATTCCTCTTTTGCCTCGCGCAAGGCCACGTTGAGTGTAATGGGTTCGCTATCGGAATGTCCGCCAAGCTGCAGCCAGCGATTGAGCTTGCGATGATGCGTCAGCAAGATTTTTGTTCGCGATGGGTTGGCGATCCACGCGGAGCCGGTAATGTGGCCTTCCGCAAGTGACCGGTCGAAGCAAGCGGTATTACGGGTTACAAATTCAATGGTCCGCAAACGCATCTCCGCTTCATGCGGGTCGAACGGCGAATGGTTTTTCAGTTGTTCTAAAAGCCAGTTGCGATGCATGGTTTTATAAAAGGGTGTTAATTCGTCTTATGCTCGATAGGTAGAAAAATAGTAAAAGTAGTTCCTTTGCCAACTTCGCTTCTTACATCCATTCGTCCCCGATGTTTCGCCACGATTTCGAGGGATATGGACAGGCCAAGGCCGGTTCCTTCCGAATCATCTTTTGTCGTATAACCGGCATCGAATATTTTTGTTAAGGCATCCTTGGGAATTCCAACACCGTTATCGGTGATTTCAATAACGACCATGTCCTTCTCAAGTTTTGTACTGATGGTGACTGTACCCTCGTTCACAATGGACTGGGAGGCATTATTGATGATATTGATCAGAACCTGTGAAATCGGGCCCGGGAGACCCATAATCTTTGGAATAGGCCCAAAGTTTTTCACAAATTCAATGTTATGTTTGAATTTCGATTTTAGAAGGCTTAGAGCGCGCTCGATTTGCTGATGGATATCAGTCAGCATAAAGTCGGCATCGTCCAGCCTGGAAAAACCGCGCAAATCTTCGATGATCTCGGTGACAAGTTCGCAGGAGTGTTGGATGACACCGACGGCGGAATCGCAATTTTGCATCAAACTCTCAACCGACTGCTCGGACATGTACATCTTAAATTCGTCCAGCGATTTGTTTCCTCGCGTGACGCCATCCACTTCATTGAATAGCATCTTGATGTCAGCCCATTCCAGCTTCAGAAGGTTCGTAGAATTGCCGATATTGTTAATTGGATTTCGAATCTCGTGTGCGATTGAACTCATCAGTTTGCCGAGCATGGACATCTTGTCCGAGCGGGTTAGATGATCGTGCGCCTCTCTCAGTTTTGAATGCGTTATCTCAAGTTCCTTGCTTTGATGATAGTAGTCCAGGCAACGTTTAACCATAATCTTGATATCATCCGTCTCAAATGGCTTGGTCACGTATTGAAATACGCGACCCGCGTTAATTGATTCAATCAGGTCTTTAACATCGGTGTAACCTGTTAAGATAACTCGAATGCAGTCCGCTTTGATACCTATCGACTGCGACAGGAATTCCGTACCCGACATGACCGG
>JANNSF010000120.1:0-16140 GCA_031402315.1 bacterium
CGAAATCCGTTGCGGTGAATTTAACTTTGTAGACGCCGGCGTTGTCAAAGGTTGGCGTCCAAGCAAAAGTCAGAGTGCCATTGCCGGGCGTCGAAACCGTGCCGAGTGGTCCTCCGGATGCAGTAACAGAAATCCGTCCCGCATCTTCTTTATCAGGATCGGTAGCTTTGACAATAAATTGAAAATACTTGCCCTCATCGGCGGTCGCGTCGGCAATCGTTTCGAGTACCGGCGGTCTGTTGATATTCTTGACAGTTATCTTAAGCGACGAGGAAACATTCAATCCGAGAGCATCGGTGACGGTGATCTTGATTCCTTCATAGGTGCCGGATTGATCGTACGTTGGTGTCCAATTAATCGTGCGCGTCGCCGCGTCAAACGTTGAGCCTTGTGGCAAGTTCTCGGCCTTGTAAACAAGTTTTCCAACATCCTCTTTGTCAGGATCGGCACCTTCGGGAACCACAAATGTAAAGGGCTTGTTTTCGTCCGCCGTCTGCGCGACAATCGGAGCAAAGGTCGGGACGCGGTTAACGTTTTTGACGGAAATTGGAACGGTCATTTCGTCACTCAGGCCGGCCGGATCCGTAACTTTGAATACCGCAGTATAGTCACCGGACATTTCGTACGTCGGCGTCCAACCCAAAGTCCGCGTGGCTTCATTGTAAGTGGCACCCTGAGGAACAGAAACTGTTTTGATGGTAAGCTTGCCATCGTCTTCAACATCGGTATCCGCCGCTGAAACTTTGAAGTTCACCGGTTTCGTCTCGTCCACAATCTGGGCGTCAACGGTGGCAAAAAACGGGGCACGATTGACATGATTCACTGTGATCTGTGTGCGTACGGTGTCGGTCAAACCTTCAACGTCTTTTACGATGAACTGAATGCCTTCGTATCGGCCGGACTGATCAAACGTCGGAGTCCATGAAAAAATCTGGGTCGTGCGGTCAAACGTCGCACCATTGGGAAGATTGACGCTTACGAACTCGAGTTTACCGGCGTCTTCTTTATCAAGATCATTGGCAACCAGTGTCAATCCAAGGTTTTTATTTTCATCCAATGTATACGTAGGTTCAATTTTTGTGAATTCAGGAACCCGATTGATGTTATTGACCGTTAGTGTAGATTGTTTCACATCGGAAAGGCCGCTGCCATCCGTAACCGTGAAGCTTAATGTATACGTACCGCTCTGTTCATACGTCGGAGTCCAGCTAAAGGTCAGCTTCGCCGGATCGAATGTTGCGCCTTCCGGTTCACCGGTCATGGCAATCTTCAAACGATTAGTGTCCTCAACGTCCGGATCCGTCGCCTTATTAATGGTAAATGACAGCGCTTTGTTTTCGTCTACGGTGTAGTTACCCGGCGTCGGTATCGAGGGGGGGCGATTAACATGCGTGACGGTTATAGAAATCGTGTCGCGGGAAAAAAGTCCGGTGGCGGTCTTTTCCGTAGCGCCTAAGACAACCCCGTCATATTTACCGGATTGGTCAAACGTCGGGGTCCAGATGAACATGGTGTCTTTTTGATCGAAGCGTGCGCCTTCAGGAATAAAATTGGCCGAAAAGGCAATAGGGTTACCGTCCGGATCGGAGCCACGGAGCTTGAATTTTAGTGTTTGATTCTCGGCTATAGTTTTGTCACCGGACTTCACGATGATCGGCGGCTTATTGTGCGTTAGAATCAAGACTGAGGATAAGTCCGCAACCACAAGAAAAATGTCATACCTTAATACAGAGAAGGCTTGGCCCGGCGTATCGTATTTGGCATCAAAAACCGGCTTGTAGGGATTGGAGCAATCGAAAACGCGAATGCCGGCGTCGTCGACAGCTACGTAAACGTAGGGCCCGTCTTTCGAAACGCCATTGGCAAAACCTTGCGTTTTGAAATCCGCCGCCAGACGTATCTTGTCCGGATTTGAAATATCCAATATAACCAGTCCACTCGGTCCATCGGCAACGTATAGAAAGTTGCCTTCGACTTCCACCGCGCGTGCAAACTGGGTCGGGTACCGTTTGATTTCCTTTGGTGCCAGTGGTGTCTCGATCGAGATGATGTGCACTCCGGATTTACGATCGGCGAGGTAGAGCGTTTTATCTTTGATCAAAAGTTGATACGAGTAATCCCAATCCTTGTCGTAACGAAGCGTGGCCGCAATTTTTGGCGCTTTGGGATCGGTAATATCGACAATAACAAGGCCTGCGCTACCGGCCGCAAGATAGGCGTAGTTATCTTTCACTTTTACATCCCACACTTCGCCTTTGGGGATGGACAGTTCACTGATTTGTTTGGGCTTGGTGATTGAAGTCACGTCGTAAATCAACAGTCCCGCCTTGTTATCCGCGAGAAAAATCATCTTGTCTTTTTTTGCAATACCGTAATTTTGTCCTTCCGATTTTGTACGACTTTTTACAACCGGCTTTTTATAGTCGCTTATATCCAGAATTTGCAAGCCGCTGAAACGATTGGCTACGTAAAGTGTTGTGCCCTCCAGAAGCATGGCTTGTGCACCGTCGTCCGGATTAGCACCGCGTGCAATATATTCAAATCCGCCTTTTGGATTGGCCTGCGAAAAAAGCGAGGCGCTGAGCAATAAAACCATTGTCAGGCTTTTCAAAATCGTGGTCACCATGAATTCTTCTCCGAAGTATTTTTAAAAATTTGTATGTCTCCAAAACCCCAAAAGGACGGGCGAATATAGGCGGTTTACTAAATCAAAACAAATAAAAATTCTGTGAAAAAAAAGAAATGAGGCCATGCGGAAAGGGAACGGTTTTCACCATGAAATACGAGGTTTTAGGGAAACAGGGTAGGAATGGAACAGGCAACAAAACGAAAAGGCCCGTCAAAGAAGTGATTTTATTAACTTATCCAGCTTTCCGTACTGGCCAAAAAGTTGATAGACGAGGATACCCTCGCGATCAATGATCAAACTGGTTGGTGTTCCGCTCATGTTATACGCTTCAAATGTTTGCGGGAGCCATTCCCGATCGCTAAGATATTTATGAATGCTCGTTCGAATCCTCGTTTGTTCGCCGTAGCTTAGTCGTTCAAAATTACTGATATCCCGTTCGATGATAAAGTCCACCTGCGTTGTAAAATCAGTGGCCTTCGGCTTTTGCAATTCGTCAAGCGCCACCGCAAAAGGGATCTTATAGCGCAGGATCTTACCGTCGACCCAGCCCTTGTCCTTCAGTGCGCGATGGGTTTCGCCGATCACTTCTCCGGTGGATAAAAGTTTTCTTAAGTTGTCTTCGGTGTTTTTGCCGAAATCTTCAAAGGCTGTTGCAAGTCCAATGACAACGACATCCTCGGCGTACTTCGTGGAAATTTCAATGGCTTCGGGAAGTCCATACAGAAAACAGCCCGGGCAATTTACCTGAAACACTTCGACCAGAATAATTTTTCCGCGAAGCGCATCCAGATTTTTTTCAACACCTTGCAGCCACCGCGAAATCGTAAGGTTGGGAGCGGGCCGCCCCACCAAATTAGTTTTGTCCAATTTTTTCGATCGCCAATTTTAAGCGCGGAAACATAGTTTGAATGGAGGCCGAAGAAACGGCGCCTACCGAAAGACGAAACCAGCCGGTATGACCCTGATGACCAAACGCCTGAAAAGGTACAATGCCAAGCCCCGCTTCATTTAGAAGGTACTGACGAACTTGTTCATTGGTTTCAAATTGACCGCCCATCGGATTTTTCTTTCCGATGAAATCGAATTGAGCGGTGAGATATATGGCTCCCATGGGATCCATGGCATGAACCGGAAGATTTTGATTCTTAAGTTGAATAAGACCTTGATGGAGTACGTTGAGTCGTTCCTGAATCCCGACTTTCATCGTCGCGTGGTATTTTATAATCTCTTCTTTCGCGTTGAGCAATTCGGCGGTGGCCATTTGTTCTGCGCGTGGTGCCCAGGCACCGACATGGCCCAGGATGGAAGACATTTTTTCGATCACCGCGGAAGGGCCCAGGCCCCATCCAACACGCACACCGGTCGATGCGAAGGCTTTGGAAATACCGTCTATGAAAAGCGTATAGCGTGCCATCTCCGGGAAGATTTCAATCGGGTGAAAGTGTTTGGTGGTACCGAAGGTGAGCATCCAATAAATCTGATCGTACATGATATACAGAGGATCTTTAGGGCCGCGGCGTTTGTTCTCGTCCAGAATCATCTCGCAAATGGAAGCCAGGGTTTCCCTCGTAAACGCAGTGCCCGTGGGATTTAATGGTGAATTGAGTGAGAGCAGTCGGGCAGTTTTGATATGGGGCTTTAAGATATCAACCGTCGGCAAAAATGCATTTTCGGGTTTGCAAGGTATCGCTAGCCCTTTGGCGCCAAGCATATAGCAGTAGTGATTATTATTCCAAGATGGTGTCGGATAAAGCACGATATCACCCGGATTCACGACGGCGCGATACATACTATATATTAGAGGGCGCGCACCGCCGGCAATCAGGATACCCTTTTCGGGATATTGCAGGCCAAGCCAATCGGCATAAAATCCTTGAACCGCCTTACGCAATTCTATAACGCCGTCCGAAGGCGGGTAATTAGTATGACCGGCCTGAAGATGTTTAATGATCGAGTTTTCCAGATACTTTGGAATAGGGAATTCGGTCGGGCTAAAATCTCCAACCGTGAGGTTGCAGATGGTTTTACCTTGGGCCGATAGGGCACGAAGATCGGCGGCTATTTTTAGAATTTCCGAGCCCGCCAGTCCGGTGGCCATATCTGAAAGCATCAGATCCTTTGAAAAATAGGATTCGGTATTTATCGTTTCCAATGTGTTTCCCTTAGAAGTTAGATTGAAATTTCAATCGCTTTAAAATCGCGCCCATTATGAAAAAAAATCAGGTGAAATGCCATCAAAAAAAAGTACAGGCGAACGTTTTTTATCAAAAAAAAATCCAAACTAAATTTGGATTTTTTGACGTTTGATATTTTCATCTTCGCTGTCACATTCCGCCGGGCATATCGTGAATATAGGAATTCATCATGCGAAGTTCTGTAGTCTGTTCTTCGATTTCCGCTTCCATCATGTCACGCATAGAGACCATGCCGACCAATTTATCGCCGTCTACAATTGGGAGATGGCGCGATTTCACTTTCTTCATCAGGTCGAGGCAAATATTGTACGAGTCCTGGGCTCGCGCAACCGCCACATTTTTGGTCATCACGTCGTCAATTTTAGTTGATTTGGCATCGATACCATTGAGAACCACTCGTTTGAGCAAGTCTCGTTCCGAAAAAATGCCCAGCAGTTTTTTACCGGCAAGATTATCAACAACCCCGATGGCGCCTACGTTCTTTTCGGCCATAAATTGAACCGCTGAAAAGACCGTAGTACCCACCGGAACGCAATAAACATCTCTTCCGGAGATAATGGCGTTGGCCGTTTTCATAACAACCTCCTCTCGTTATGGGTTGAGTGGAAAAAAATAGTAGGTGAAGTTACATTGGCCGGGGAAGGTTTGCAAGAGTAAAGAATATTTTAAAGGCGACGGAAAAATCATTTGTAAAAACACTTTTTATGGCTTTAATAATTTTGTACCTTGGTCCATGCAATATTCATCCGATGAAGTTTTTCTCAATCTCATTCGCGTGGCGAATGAGGATGAAAAAATCAGAAAATTTATGCTCGCCCTTTCCGATCTTGATGATTTTGGCCGGCAGTCACTGATTAATTCATTTGTTACGGAGATGGCGTTTAAAGGCGCTCCGTCGCAGCTCATGGACGCGGTCGGCGCGTTGCGCGACGGAAAAATAGCGAAGGCGATTGGCGATTTTCTGAAATTGAACTAGGCTTTCAAGAGCGTCGCGGGCGGCTTGCCCTAGATGGCTTCGTACGAAATAATCAAAAGAATGATCAATTTTTTCTTCACCCAAAAAACCTTGCGCGTTCTGACATGGCGGGCTCGTATCTTAGTGATGATGATGGCCGTCTTGATTTTGTGGCTATCGCGACCTCTTTTTATCCGGGCCGTGACCGAATTCATCGTGGATACAAATCCGCCGGCAAAAGCAGAGCATCTGGTGGTCGAAAATTGGGGCCAGGAAGTTAACGCGTATGCGGTTGCCATGGAAGTGGGACGGCGCTATGGGACGGAGGAATTGGCATCCGTGGTTTTCGAAGACGAATGGAATGATCCGCGCGGTAAAATATTTTTTAAGTTGGCCAGTTGGACGGCGGGCATCGACACGACCAAACTCATCTTCATTCCGGTTCCGCAGAAAGATCCCAAAACGCTGAATATTGCGCAGACGGTTATGGATACGGCCTTTTCCAAAGGATGGATGACCGTGACGCTGCTTACGCCGGAACTTCATTCGTCCCGTTCCAGAAAAGCGTACGAGCGCGCGGCCAAAAAATACGGCATCACCGTCAACGTCGTCGGTCATGTGTATAATAATATTTCGCGCGATAACTGGTCGCAAACTTCCATTGGACTGTCTTCCGCATTTTCGGAGTGTCTAAAAAAACTGTACTATGAAATTTTTGTTTTTTAATCGATGAAACGACTCTTGGGCAATACGCGGTATGAAACGCATCCGTTTGGATTTGGCAGTTACCGCACTACAAAAGGAAACTCGAGTCACGAGACCGCGCTCCGTGCGTATCTCGCGCAAGGAGGAAATCTGATTGATACCAGCGCCAATTACGGAGATGGCGGATCGGAGAAATTAATCGGACACGTAATCAAAGATTTGGCGCGTGAAAACATTATTTTGGTTTCTAAAGGCGGCTACATTCAGGGGCAGAACATGTTGGCCGCACGCCTTCAGAACTTCCCGGAAACTGTTTTTTATAACGATGACTTGTGGCATTCTATGCATCCCAATTTTCTTGCACACCAATTGGACCACTCTCTGGAAAGACTGAATACACCGTACATTGATATTTATCTGCTCCATAATCCGGAATACTTTATCAATCATGAAGCGAAAACTAATCCGATTACCGAAGTGGTATTAGATGAATTCTACCGCCGTATTCGTGAAGCCTTTTTATTTTTGGAAACAGAAGTCCTTCGCGGGCGCATCCGGTACTACGGAATTAGTTCCAATAATTTTGGATTTCATGCCCGCGATCGGGCCCGCACCAGCGTTTTGCGGTGTTGGGAAATCGCGGAAAAAATTTCATCCGATCATCATTTCCGGGTGATCCAGATGCCTCTCAATCTTTACGAAGGCGGTGGCGCCCTTTTTGGAACGCAAGATGGAATAACAACGCTCGAATTCTGTAACGATAAAAAAATAGGCGTTCTTGTTAACCGCCCCCTCAATGCTTTTTATCAGAATGATCTCGTACGTCTGGCTGATTTCCTGGCTCCCGGTGAAAAGGTTCCCGGCCCCGACTATCTTGAATCGCTCCTGCAAAATTTGCGTTACGCGGAACATGAGTTTTCTTATAAGTTTGGTGGCGAAGCGTTTGGTGAAAAAAACGAAGGACTCGTGGCGTACCTGATGTATGTCGTTGGCGACTTGCCTTCGCACCAATATTGGCCGGGCGTGATGGAACAGTATGTCATTCCACCGGTGACCAATTGGCTCCACGATCAACGTGAAAAATTTGAGGAAGATAGCGGATGGGTCGAGTGGCACGCCGGCTATGTTTCTGCCGTCAATACAGCCTTTGGTGAAATTGACCGATTCTTATCCTTTGGACGTCAAAAAAAATCCGATGAAATTCGTGTTAGACTCTACGCGTGTGGACTTCCAAAAAATGAATTTTCACTGAGCCAAATTAGCCTCGCACTCGTCTCACAGCTTTCCGGAATATCGTGTGTTTTGTGTGGAATGCGACGCAACGATTATGTTTCCGATGTCTTCGGTGCTTTAAAATTCCCGGTGACGGACGCTTTACAAATTCTCGAAAAATTCCAGAAATCGATTTACGGTGAATAAATCAAATAAAATAAGCACATCGATTGCTCGTCCAACCACCGTCGCGATAAAAAAAGCGGCCGGTATTTTAAGGCACGGTGGCATCGTCGCGTTTCCCACGGAAACTGTTTATGGTCTTGGCGCGAATGCTCTCGATCCGAAGGCGGTAAAAAAAATATTTAAGGCGAAAGGCCGCCCTTCCGACAATCCTCTTATTGTGCACATTGCCGACCGAAGCGAATTATCGAAATTCGTATTAGAAATCCCGCTTGTTGCAAGAAAATTGATCGCCAAATTTTGGCCGGGGCCGCTGACGTTAGTATTCAAAAAAAGTTCGGCGATTCCCGCTATAGTTTCGGCCGGACTGAATACCGTCGCGATACGTATGCCGCGGCATCCGGTGGCCGTCGCGCTAATACGCGCCGGCGGCGTACCTCTGGCCGCACCCTCGGCTAATTCGTCCACACGCCCGAGTCCAACGCAAGCGATGCATGTTTATGACGACCTCAAGGGAAAGTTAGAAATGATTATCGACGGCGGTTCGACGGATATTGGCATCGAATCAACGGTGCTCGATCTCACAACAAAAATTCCGACCATTCTGAGACCAGGTGCGATCACGGAGGAAATGTTGCTGAAGATTTTGCCGAAAATCCGTTTGGCCAAAAAAATTAAAATCGCTAAATCGCCGGGCATGAAGTACAAACACTACGCACCAAAGACGCCCGTTTGGCTTTTCACGGGAACCGATGACGCAAAACGTACTCAACAGATATTTCGTGCAGCGTTTGAGAAAAATCGTAAAAAGAAGTTTTGTCTCATCTTGAATGGCCACTCTAGTTATCTCGAAGAACAGGGTGTTTTTCTATTAGGCAGTTCGCATGCCGAGGTTGCCAAAAATATTTACCATGCGTTGCGAAGAGCGGATACGTATGGTGCTCACGCCATTATTGTTGAAGGCCTTCCGGAAAAAGGTATGGCCAAGGCGATTATGAACCGTTTGCGGAAAGCCGCCATAAAACTTATTAAGTGAGTACAGAATTAAGCCTAACCCAGTGTTGGTAGCCGCAGGCTTTCCCAAAGGGATCCTGGGGATAGCCTGCGCCATAAGGACGTAACCTGTTCGGAGACGTTCATTGAATTTATTTTGGAGGCACATGAATAGGATATTAAAGAGGAGGTTTTATGACCCGTGAGGATGCTTGGCAACTCCTGTGTGAATTCACCCAAAGCGAAAGCCTTCGTAAACATGCTCTGGCTGTGGAATGTGGAGTGCGCGCGTACGCAAAGAAATTTGGTGAAGACGAAGAGTTTTGGGGTGTTACCGCTCTTTTGCACGATTTTGATTATGAGAAATATCCGGAGCCGGTTTCTCCCGAAGGTCATCCGTATAAAGGTGCGGCGATTCTAAAAGAAAAAGGTTACCCGGAAATAATGATCCGCGCCATTCTTTCGCACGCCGATTACACCGGTGTGTCACGCGAGTCCCAACTTGAAAAAACTCTTTTTGCGTGCGATGAATTAGCCGGGTTCATAACGGCGGTATCCTACGTTCGGCCCAGCAAAAAAGTGGCAGAAGTCGAAGTAAAATCCGTATTAAAAAAAATGAAGGATAAAGGCTTTGCGGCTAAAGTGAGTCGAAAGGATATTACCGACGGCGCAACAGGAATGGGTATTGAATTGGAACACCATATTGCGTTTGTTCTTCAAGCCATGCAGGAAAAGGCCGAAACGCTCGGATTGTAATGATATTAATCTTTACCGTAGGCTTAAGCCTGCTCCTACCATTTCAATAAGATTGGTATCCGCAAGTGCCTGTGCCGAGCGCAGTCGAGGTATCAACTTGCGAATTCACACTACTTTATTTGATTTCATCCATTGTTCGAAGTGCTTCCTTACGCCGTTTGTCCTTTTCTTTCGGCGAGAGTTTATAATCGTAGTTGTAGATCGCGCTTTCCCAATCTCCGTAAGTCGGATTGGGCAGTACAATGAATTTTTTCCCCCATTCGGATTTTATTTTATCCGCATGAGCCGCCCGGTCGTCAATGGAGCGCTTCTCAAATTGATCTGAAAAATCATTAAGATTATCTCCGCATAGAAGTACAATCGTATGCGTTTCGGCAATTTTCTGACGGCGCGCTTCTTTACCGGCTTCGGCGGTGCGCAGCATCAAGTGACTCGAGTCCACCTGAGGGAAACCGGCCGAACGAAGATTCTTCATTGTTCCGGTTATCTCGCTCATTTTTCGATTTGATATATAATAAACTTCGGCACCCGCGTTGGCGACATGATTCAAAAACTCTACCGCGCCCGGTACAGCTTGACACTTCGCGGAACCGGTCCAATCCGCCCAATACGCCGGAAATATTTCGTTTTTTGTAATCAGAGTTGCTTGATGGGGAGAATTGTCCAGAACGGTCTCATCAATGTCGACAATCACCGCCGGCTTTTTTTCCGGTTTGTTTTTCAATGCCATATCAAACATCACGGTAGCTATATTGTAGGCTTGATAACAGAGCGCACGCGATTCCGCAGAGGTTTGGAAAAAATTTAATGCGCCGATCTGATACTCGGTTTGGGACGTCACCATTTCTTTGGATTTGTCCTGGGCGCACGCGAGGGTTAGAAAAGTAAAAAATATTGAAATGGATTTTTTCATGAAAGGATCCTTTCATCAAGGGTTAAATAATCAAAAAACAAATTTATCCAAACGATCCGGCACATGAACATGCGCAAAGCCTTCAGTTTTCAACGTTTCCGCGAAGGGCAGACTTTGCGTCGTTTCACCGTGAACCAAAAATACAGACGCTTTCTGATTCACGCCACGCGCAAAACTGAGTAAATCATTTTTGTCGCCATGCCCACTGAAAGCGTTGACACGCCGGATTTGTGCATGCACTTCGCGTTCCTCTCCGAATATTTTAACCGTCGTATCGCCGTCTAAAAGTTTTCGTCCCAATGTATTTACCGCCATAAAACCGACAATGAGCAGTGTCGTCTTCTCATTACCAATGCGGCTCTTGAGATGATGTACAATGCGTCCCGCTTCGCACATGCCGGAAGCGGCGATGATAATACATGGGCCGCGGCGATCGTTGAGCTGTTTGGATTCCTCGACGGTAGAAATGAAATTCAGTTTCTTAAACGAAAAAGGCAAATCGCCCTTTTCCAAAAGCGCACGCGTTTCTGCATCATAATATTCCGGATGTTTTTCAAAAACGCCCGTCACTTTGTGCGAGAGGGGACTGTCCACAAAAACCGGAATCTCCGGCGCCTGATGCGACTCGTACAGCGCATTGAGATGGTACAGAACTTCCTGCGTACGCTCCACGCTAAAGGCCGGGATCAAAATCGCGCCGCCTCGCGAGACCGCTTCCCGCAAGATATTCAGCATGTCGCCTTGAATTTCTTTTACCGGATCGTGAATTTTATTGCCGTACGTACTCTCGCTGATGAGTATGTCGAGATTTTTTAACGACGATGGATCTTCAATGATGGGCAGATTTTTTCGACCAAGATCGCCGGTAAATCCGAGGCGAATTTTTTTTCCATTTTCGGTAATCTCGAGTTCCAGCATCGCCGAGCCGAACATGTGCCCCGCATTCAGAAGAGTACATTGGACATTCGGAACAGGGTCAAACTTTTTTCCGTAGAATAGACCGCGAAACTGCTGCAGGCAAGCCTCCGCGTCCCTTTCGTCATAGATCGGCGTGATCGGGATATCCTCCGGGTGCTTTTTATTGAGATACTCGGCATCGCGAACCTGGATGAAGGCCGAATCTTTGAGCATCACTTCGCACAAATCCTGCGTCGCCGTGGTACAATAGATTTTCCCCTTAAATCCCTGCTTCACAAGATTTGGAATGTTTCCACTATGGTCGATGTGTGCATGCGACAAGATCATCGCATCAACTTGACGCGGATCAAATGGAAAAGTCACATTGCGTTCCCGCGATTCCGAGCGGCGTCCTTGATACAATCCACAGTCCAACAAGAGTTTTTTCCCTCCGACTGTGATCAAATGCATCGATCCGGTCACGCTGCGAGCGGCGCCGCAAAATTGAATTTCCATCAGGGTTTAGTCCTTTCGTATTCATCCACAATCGCCTTTATGACATCGGAGTCATAAGCGGTCTTTTTTTGAGTATCCAATTTCGCCATGACGATCATGGCCTTTGCCACGACATCGCTTTCAATAGCTCGATATTTTCTCCATCGTCCGATTAGAACCAATTCAAGAAGTCTAAAAAGGATAATGGCAATTTTTTCACCGATGCGGAATTCGGTTCGCTTCCCCATTAAAAACGATGGTCGGAAAATATGCACCGACTTAAATCCAAGCGCATAAACCGCTTCTTCAAGTTGTCCTTTTACGCGATTGTAAAATATTTTGGATTGGGAATTGGCGCCGAGCGCGGAAACGAGAAGAAATTGCCGAACCCCATTCTGTGCCGCGATCCGCGCGGCTTCGTACACATAGGTGAAATCAACCTTGAAAAAAGCATTCTGCGACCCCGCTTGACGTATCGTCGTTCCCAGACAACAAAAGAGGTCGTCACCCGCTAAGGCGTGCGCGTGATTGGTGAGCCTTGAAAAATCGGTTATTTCTTCTTTTAGTTTTGGATGAATAAGATTCGTTTTGCGTCGAACGAGTACTGTTACGCTTTCATATTCCGTATCGTTCAAAAGAAGTTCGACACAGGTTTTACCGATTAGCCCGGTGGCGCCGATGACGATGGCCTTACGTTTTATCATAACGTATTTTCTGGATTGGACATGGGCACAAGACTTGCAACGTGATTCACACCAGACTTCGAATCATTAAATCTTCCCAAACGCTTATTTCGATTTCTTAAGTTCATTTTGTTTTATACGTGCCTTGATCAGTTTTTTTATGAGAGCCTTAGGAACTTTTTTGTCCAGAGGAAAGCGGACGGTTGCTTTTGCAGTTTCATACGCTTTGAGTTCGCTCTTATGATTCTCGATAACCGGCGTAGGTATGTAGAGACCAATGTGAGCTTTCCAGATACTGAAGTAGACTAGACGGCCAAGGTAATTATAGTATGGCATTCCATAACTGATACTTTCGACAGCTTTGGGCGCTGCGCTCTTAATAGCGGCTCGCAATTCCTTCAGTTTAATTCGAACTTCCTTGGGAGCGGCTTCAATGTAGGCCGAAACGTCGTTTGGTTTTTTCGCCGTTTTCATAAAGAGTTTTGCACTGAAAAAGTCCTTGGTTTATTAAGCTAATCGTAATATTCCATTCCCAGATGCGTTATCAGCTCTTCGCCCTTCATCCAGCGCAGCGTATTTTTTAATTTCATGAGTTGGATAAAGAGATCGTGTTCCGGATAAACGCTGGCCGCGTGCTGAGGGCTTTTGAAATAAAAGGAGAGCCATTCCTGAATGCCTCTGAATCCAGCACGTGACGCGAGGTCAAGAAACAACGCGAGATCTAAAACAATCGGCGCGGCGAGAATCGAATCGCGGCACAAAAAATTAACTTTGATCTGCATGGGATAACCCAGCCATCCGTAAATATCAATATTATCCCAGCCTTCTTTATTATCGCCACGCGGTGGATAGTAATTGATGCGCACGACGTGCGAGATGTCCCCGTACAAATCCGGATAGACATTCGGTTGCAGTATATGATCGAGTACGCCGAGTTTACTTTCTTCTTTGGTCTTAAAAGATTCAGGATCGTCCAGCACTTCACCATCCCGATTGCCTAAAATGTTCGTCGAATACCATCCGCGGACGCCCAGAAGACGTGCCTTGAAGCCCGGTGCGAGGATAGTCTTCATCAGAGTTTGCCCGGTTTTGAAATCTTTTCCGCAGATCGGGACAAGCTTTTGGGCGGCAAGCTCCAGCAGCGCGGGAATATCGCCCGAAAGATTCGGTGCGCCATTGGCGTACGGAATGCCTTCCATGATCGCGGCGTATGCGTAGATCATACTGGGTGGAATATTCGGATCATTTTCCCGCAAGCCTTTTTCCAACGAGGCTATCGTCTCATGAACCTGCGCTGGCTTAATAAAAATTTCCGTCGATCCGCACCAGATCATGACGAGGCGATCGCAATTATTTTCTTTCTTAAATTTTTGAATGTCGGCACGCAACGCGTTCGCAAGCTCCATTTTGTTCGTGCCGGTTTTGACATTCGTGCCGGTAAGGCGTTTGACATAGTTCTGATCGAAAACAGCCGTCATCGGTTTGATCGATTCCAATTCCGCCTTGATCGAGTCTAACAAATCCTTTTCCAAGACCCCTGCTTTGAGGGCAGCTTCATAGGCGTTATCCGGAAAAATATCCCATCCCCCAAAAACGATGTTATCGAGTGATGACAAAGAAACAAAGTCGCTTATTTTTGGAATATTCTTTTCCGTTCGTTTCCCCAGACGAATCGTTCCCATCTGCGTGAGCGAACCGATTGGTTTGGCGAGATTTTTTCGAACCGCCATCACGCCGGCGATCATCGTCGTTGACACGGCGCCCATGCCGGGTGTGAGAATTCCAAGTTTACCCGATGCCGGCTTTATGGTAAGCTCCTTTTTTTCCAAAATGATGTAACTCCCTTAAGATTTGTTGAATGGCTAGTGGGCTATTGGGTCGATTTTAGTTATCCTTATGCGTTATCGGTTTCGATGACCTCGCACCACGATACCCAAATTATTTTTCTTTTTCCAATTTTTCATCCTCAATAAGGCTTTGGCGATGACTGTGAATCATTCGTTGAACGCAGGTAAAATTAGACAAAACGGCAACCATAAAAATTGGCACGGTCAAAAAATAAATGGGTTTGAAAATATGAACGGACTGCCATTCGAGAACATAGTCCGGGCGAATGACAAGAAGTGACATCCCGCAAAACAGCGAGCCGAATCCAAGCCAGACAATTCGTTCCGGGCGCTGCATGAGGCCAACCTTGCATTCGAGTTGGAGTCCTTCCGATCGTGCGCGTATATAGCTGACCATCGTGGAGCCGCCAAGAGCGGAAAAACAAAGTACCGATTCATAAAAATAATTCTGGGCGACAAGATAATAACCCATTCCAAAGAACATGGTCACTTCGCTGTAACGGTCAAGGACGGAATCGTAAAGTGCGCCGAAGCGCGTGGAAAGCCCCGTCGCGCGGGCCACTTTCCCGTCGAGCAGGTCGCAAAGTCCTCCGATAAGAATGTAAAATCCACCCCAGCCAATGAAGTGCAAGTCGGTACGCAAACCGTATTGGCCACCGTAAATGAAATACCCGGCGCCGACAAAATTGAAAATCAATCCAAGCGTGGTGAGATGGTTGGGATTAATTTTGAAGCGGCTGAAAAGTGAAATCAATGGCGTAACTAATTTTAGAAATCCATTCTGAATGGACTGCGGCAGCATCGTGCTCAAGCCAGGTTCCTTCGGGTTTAATGAACAAATGATATCTATTGAACAGAATGAATCTACTGCCAAGGTCTCGTGATGCAGCGGCCTAAGGTAGATGCATTAGAAAAAGAAATCAAATGCAATTTTTTTGAAAACGATTTGATGTTGCGTTATGGGACATCCGTCTCGCGTTAATCCAAGTCTGATCAATGGTCCATTTTTTCGGAGTCTTGTTAATAACGGACAACGCTAACTCAATATCTTTGGCGTGATTTTTGAAGTGAATCCAAAATGGTGTGACCGATAGGCTGTTTACAATGTACTAAGTAAATGGAGTCGGTCTATTATTATAAGCAAAAATACCTAGAATAAAGAATTGACAACTCGCGCTAAATGTATTATAATTAATGAAATGTAAGTGTTCTGATTCTTAGTTCCATTAATATCATTTTTGGTGCATTAAAATGGTTTATTCTCACGATAACAAACAAAATTTGAATAGTAAAAACATGATTAGAAATAAAACTAACTCTGGATTAGGGAATTACTTTATGAAAAAGAGTTTACTACTCTCGATGATGCTCGTATTGCCATCAATACTGATGGCGCAAGGTGTATGGGATGGAACCGGAGATGGAGTCAATTGGAGCGATGCCGCCAACTGGGATGATGATGCGGTTCCCAATAATATTGCGATCACGATTGGCACCGGATTTACGACGACGGTCGATGCCGGTTTTACGAATTCGATTACGACCCTGACGATCAATGGTACAGGCACGGTGACGCTTGCAACGACCCTTACGGCCACCGGAACTATTACGTTGAACGGCACGTCGTCTCTTGCCGTCGGAAGTAATACGCTCAGCGCGGGATCCTCCACGATTACT
>JANNSF010000121.1:0-28628 GCA_031402315.1 bacterium
GTCATGAAATAAGCATAGACGACCACGAAGGACCAGCCCATCAAGCTTACCAAGATGGCATTCTTTGTTCCTATCTTTTCAGCGAGGCGGCTGAAAAGCAGGGAACCGAGGAGGGCCAGAATTTGTATCGCAACCAGAGTACCCATCAAGACGGGTGTACCAAGATGTAACTCTTCTTTTCCATAGATTGTTGCCATCATGATCGTAGTTTGGACACCCTCATTGTACATCATGAAGGCAAATAGAAAGATCAGAAAAGATCGATCTAACGCGATCTTCTTTGCCGTTTTAAGAAAACTTTGAAATCCGTCGTATACTATATTAAGATTTGATTCGTTGAGCGTTGACGTTTTTTCTTCATGTACACCAAACCAGGTGAATATCGCAAATCCGCCCCACCATAACCCTGCGCTGGCGAGCGCAATTCGTGCCGCTTCACCGGAATCTAGGCCAATCGACTCATGAAAAAGAATCAGGCTGAGGGCTGCCAGAAAATGAAGATCACCACCAAGATAACCGTACGCAAATCCTTTTCCACTAACCCAATCACGTTTGTCTTCACTCACGAGATGAGGTAAAATGGCATCGTAGAAGGAATTGCCACCCGCGAACCCGATTTGGGCGAGCATCACAAAAGCCATTGTAAGCCAGACGTCACCATCGCGGCAGGCATAAAGACCCAAAGTTGCCAAGACACCGACATAACAAAAGGTCATTAGAAATTTTTTTCTCGATCCGCTATGATCCGCCATCGCGCCAAGTGCCGGTGCGAATATAAAAACGATTAGTGAAGAAAGACCCAGCAGAAATCCCCAGAGGGCCGTCGCGCTGTAGAGCGTCCCAAATATTTCATACCCTCCTTTGGGTACTACGACATCTGAAAAGTAGATCGGCATAACGGCGGTAATCACCGTTAGAATAAAGGCCGAATTGGCCCAGTCGTACATACACCATCCAAAAATTTGCCTTTTTTCATTCATGATAAACTCAATAGTTTCTTATAAAACAATCGCGATGCGAACCAAGCATTTCCATTACGGCAAAAATAAAAAAAGCCGTCTTGAGACGGCTTTTTTTATTTAAAGAGTCAAGTCTACTTACTTTGAATATTGAATTCTTTTTTCAGAATATCCACATGATCCAACAGCTCCCACGCAAAAAATTGCACTTTCTTTTTTGTCTTGGTACGCTTTTCAGATTTGACGCCGCCTTGTTCCTTCAGTTCAACATAGTTGAGTTCGACGTCACGCATCTCGGCCGTGCGCCCCATGTGGCCATAGGCCGCGGTCTGGGAATAGATCGGATAACGGAGGCCAAATCGATCGACAATGTTTTTTGGCTTTAATTTTTCCTTAAAAAATTTCTCAACTTTTGCGGAAATTTGAGCATCCGATAACGCAACGTTGGCCGTGTTATACGTGTTGACATTGATTGACACCGGCTCCGCAATACCGATTGCATAAGAGAGTTGTACCAGAGCTTGATCCGAAACGCCTGCCGCGACAAGGTTTTTTGCAATATGCCGCGCCGCGTAAGCCGCGCTTCGATCCACTTTAGAAGAGTCTTTTCCTGAAAAAGCACCACCGCCGTGGGCGCCTCGGCCGCCAAACGTATCCACGATGATCTTACGCCCCGTGAGACCGGTATCACCGTGAGGTCCGCCGATCACAAACTTTCCCGTCGGATTGATATAGTATTTGATACGGTCATTGAAAAGCGATTGCACTTTCTTTGATAAAGCTTTTTTTACGTCTGGAATGAGATGTTTTTTTACATCCATGGCAATTTTTTCCTGCATCTCCTTCTCCGCCTTTTTCTTATCCGGTGATTGGATAAATTCATCGTGTTGCGTAGAAACAACAATGGTGTCAATTCGCACCGGACGTCCATGGTCATCGTATTCGACGGACACTTGTGATTTGGCGTCCGGACGTAAATACTTCATCACCTTACCCTGGCGACGAATGTCGGCCAGTTTTTTTACAAGCAAATGGGCAATTTCAAGTGTGACCGGCATATAGTTATCCGTTTCCTTCGAGGCATAACCAAACATCATACCTTGATCACCGGCACCTTGTTCTTTATTCTTTTCTTCATCCACACCTTGTGCAATATCGGGAGATTGGGCGTGGATGGCATTGATAATTCCGCACGATAGGTAGTCAAACTGATATTCGGCTTTCGTGTATCCGATTTTCTTAATTGTTTCACGCACGACTTCCTGAATATCCACGTAAGCCTTCGTCGTAATTTCACCGGCGACGGTGACAAGGCCTGTTGTAACAAGTGTTTCACAAGCGACGCGACTCATGGGATCCTGGGTGAGCATAGCATCTAGAATAGCGTCACTGATTTGATCGGCCACTTTATCGGGATGTCCTTCGGAAACCGATTCCGAAGTGAAAATGAAATTGGGCATACGTGAACTCCTTAGGGTGTGTAAAACATTAATCTAATAAAAAAACCTCTTCGATCCTTAGATTGTCGTTGAAGAGGTTTGAAAATTTGTGATCTCATCTCTCCAAGGATATCCTTGGCAGGAATTAGCACCTCGTCTTCCGTTTTCACGAAACGGTTGCTGTGGCGTCAACGTGCCTGTCACTCAGCCACTCTTAATAAGATTGTTCTAATGTCAAGAAACAACGGCGTAAATATAATAGAAATTCAAGGGTTTGTCAAATTAATTTGTTCTTCTTGTTGTGCGCGGCGAATTCGAATTCTTCTTCGTTTGCGAGGTACACTGATGAAACACCAAACGACTCCCAGAATCCAGCTGAAGGGCGTGAGTATTTCGTAGGTTCGATGAAAGGTCATGAAGATACCGCGATCGGCTGCATTGAGCGTGTGACCGATCAGATAAGTATCCATGACACCATGGAGATAGTTCAAATATATCTGAGCCGTAAGTAAGAGGGCGATCAATACGAAATGTAAGATCCGAAGTGGGCGTCGGTAGTCTCGGTAATTAACAGTAATAAATAGAAGCGCTGCAAAAATAAATAGCATAGAAGAGATATTCAAGACGCGCGTGGCTTTTTGAGTGATAAGCCCCATCTTGCTAACTTCTCCCAATATATTGATACCGTTAGGGATAACAACGCTGACGTAAAATGTCAAACCGCCAAACCAAAACGCAAATAGGAGAAAAACGAGGACGCGTGAAAAGTGTTTGAAAGTTCTCATAAAATAGAACGGCGGGGCTTATCGAAGAGATTTGGCTTTTTGCGCCATGGTATCAATTTTTTTTTCAAAAAGTCTTAGTGTTTCCGATTTTTCCGGCTCGGCAAGCCCATCGAGCAACGATTTGTGACTGCGCAGAACATTGGCAACGATGTTTTTTGCTTCAATCTTTTCCCGTTCCTCACCGACAAGAGCAATTTCCAGAGTCTCCACCGCTTCGTTGATTTCCTTAGCCAAGATAATGCATTTTTGCTTTAGTTCCGACGTCATAATCATTTGTCTTTACTTAATCTGATTTTATTCTAAATTTTTTTTAGACATTAAGCAAAGACAATTTTTTCATGGATGAAATTAAGAAAATAGTTCAAACCATTGAAGGCGAGATCATTGCCCTTCGGCGGCAAATTCACGGCCATCCGGAGCTAAGTCATAACGAAAATGAAACCGCCTCATGTGTTGCGTCACGCCTTGAGAAGGAAGGTTACAAAATTACAAGGGGCGTTGCGAAAACCGGATTTATTGCGCAAATCGGTGAAAGTGGAAAAGCGCTTGCGATCCGGTGCGATATGGACGCGCTGCCAATTACAGAAGAAACCGGAGCTGCTTACGAAAGTCAAAACGTCGGCGTGATGCATGCGTGTGGTCATGACGCGCACACGGCCATCGTCACGGGTGTTGCTATTGTCTTGAAAAATCTGTCGTCCCGGTTAAACGGTCGAGTGAAATTTATTTTTCAACCGGCGGAGGAAGCCCATTTTGGAGGCGCCGACCTAGTCGTCAAAGAAGGCTGGATCAATGACGTCTCGGCGATGGTCGGTCTGCACGTAGATCCAACTATCGAGGCGGGAAAATTTGGCGTAAAAAATGGAGCCATGATGGCGTCCGTTGATTTTTTTGACATCACGATTTTTGGAAAAGGCGGTCATGGCGCCCGCCCACAAGATACGATTGATCCCATCGCGATCGCGGCGTCCTGCATTCAGGAGTTGTATTCAATCATTGGGAAAAGTTTTAGTACGCTCGAAAGCCCGGTTGTCATATCCGTCGGGAAAATACAGGGAGGCGAGGCGCCTAATGTCATTCCCGAAACGTGTTCTTTCAGCGGTACGTTTCGGACATTTGATGAGTCCGACCGGAAAAAATTGAGAGAGCGAGTTCAGACTATCGTACAAGGAATTTGCCACATACAGGGCGCCACCTGTAGCGTAGAGATCACGGCTAACGCTCCGCCGGTCATCAATGATGAAAAACTAGGAGGCTTCATTGAAAACTGCATCGTCAAAAACTTCGGTGAAGCAAGTCTTATGCGGTTAAAATTCCCAATGACCGCCAGTGAAGATTTTGCCTACTATCGTGAGAAATGCCCAATCTACTTTTTACGTCTGGGCGTTTCAAAAGACGTGAGAACGTCCTACGGCCTTCATCATCCAAAGTTTGACATCGATGAGGCGGTCCTGGCAAGGGCTGTAGAACTGCTGTCTTATGCGGCACTAACGTTTTTCGACGAGTTCACCCTTCCGGATCAATAAAGATAGTTACTCTCTGATTCTGCGGATTTTTGCACCCAAGGCATTGAGCCGTTCTTCGATGCGTTCATAACCGCGGTCCAGCTGACGAACATTTTGAATGGTAGTCTCACCTTCCGCGCATAAGGCAGCAATAAGGAGTGCCATACCGGCGCGAATGTCCGGGCTCGTGATGAACTCGCCATGAAGTGGCGTAGGCCCTTGGATAACAGCACGATGAGGATCGCATAAGATGATTCGGGCGCCCATAGTAATGAGTTTATCCGTAAAGAATAATCGGCTTTCGAACATTTTTTCAAAAATAAGGACCGAACCTCGACACTGAGTAGCGGTCACGACCATGATACTTGTAAGGTCAGCCGGAAAGCCGGGCCATGGGGCGTCATCAATCTTTGGAATAGCGCCATCCATGTCGGAACTAATTTCCAGCGATTGATTCGCGGGGACGAAAACATCCTCACCACGAATCTCGACACGAATTCCCAATCGTTCAAAGGCTAGTAATATCATGCGCAAGTTTTTGGGATAAGCCTTGGCGATCAAAATTTCGCTTCGCGTGGACGCCGCAAGCCCAATGATGCTGCCAATTTCAATGTGATCGTTTGTAATAGTATGTTCACAACCGTGGAGCGACGCGACGCCTTCGATGGTCAAAATATTGCTCCCGATACCCGAGATTTTACCACCCATGGCATTCAGCATCCTGCAGAGCCCCTGGACATGAGGCTCTCCGGCCGCATTGGTCAATATGGTCGTGCCTTTTGCTAAGACAGCTGCAAGTACCGCATTTTCGGTTGCCATGACGCTGGCCTCATCCAAAAAAATATCATCGCCCCGGAGTGTTTTGACAGACATATGATAAAACTTGTTGCCAAGTTCGACCTCCGCGCCAAGTTTTTGAAGTGCAATAATATGTGTATCCAAGCGGCGGCGGCCTATCTTGTCGCCACCGGGCGAAGGCAAACTTATTTTTCCGTGACGCGCCAGCATCGAACCGGCAAATAGGAATGAGCCGCGAATTTCCGCCGCGAGATTATAATCAGGTTCATGAGTTCGAATTTCTTTGGTATGAAGGCGATAAGTATTCGGCGAAAGCCTGGATACCTCGGCACCGATGGAACGTGCAATATCAAGCATGCGGAGAGCGTCGGACACTTCCGGAAAATTTTTGAGGATCACCGGCTCCGATGTCAATAAACAAGCCGCAATCACAGGAAGCGCCTCGTTCTTATTTCCGGACGGCTGAAATGTTCCTTTTAGGCGGTGACCGCCTTCGACGATAAATTTTTCCATAAACTCCTGTTCAAATGTTTTATGACCTACTGGCAGAAATTGAATAGCAACGTATCAAACTCTTGCCGCGTCCAAGTCCAAACCGGAAAGGTATCGTTTTGCCAATAGAAATTAAGTGTATCGGCCACCAACCGATAGTCGAATGCGATATAGCCTTTACCATCGGAGTTAACGTAGTACAAGCTCGTGCCTTTTTCATTGTACGAAAAATGAAAAGAACGAACGCATAAAGAATCGCCGTTGTCATAAAAATGCATCAGCGAATCCGAAAAACTCAGGTATCGACCCCTTGGCAATGGAATTGTTTTCCAATGGAGCAAGTCGATCTTATTCCGATGCTTTTTGAGGAGCCATTTTGTACCGCTCAATCTATCAAAATCGTAAAGGTCTTTTTTTCCGTCATGGCAGGATATAAAGCTTGTACACAGAAGTAACGAATACATGAATCTATTCACGACATTACTGATGCTGGTAGTTATCAATCACACCGACAATGACCGATTGAACCGGTAATTTTTTTTCGCCGAATATCAGACGCGCACCACCGCCTTCTTTCATGACCAGCACAAGATCGCCAAGGCCGGCGCTGACCTCATCCAGAGCAAGTAAATCACTACCCACAGCTTTCAAGTTGAGATCTACAGGCTGTACAATCATAATTTTATGGCCGGTCAAATGCTCATTTTTGTGCGTAGAAACAATAGAGCCGGTTACTTTGCAGATAATCATGCACGCAAAATACATTTTTTTTAGGACTTTGCTAAATAATTTTTTGATGGTTAGACATTGTGGAAGTCGGGATCAATCCTTCTGTTTTTCGGCCCTAAGACCCTTGGTTGACTTCCGAGCCATTCGAGTAACTTAATTTTTCTTATGGGAGTGAGGTTCATTCCGCTTGATTTTAAGCCCTAAAAAAAATACTTTCACACCATGAAAATAAGATTATATCTCGGGATTTTGGCAACGCTATTGATAGGCCTAATTTTGTTTTTTTCTGCCGGTCGGCGTGCTGTGGCGGCTAATAATTGGAAACAAGATGGCGGGGCAAAAATGGACATTGCCGAAAAAGAATTCAACTTTGGAAAAATAAAAGACGATCAAATTGTTGAACACATTTTTAGAATCTTCAATTCCGGCCGAGATACACTTCACATTACTAGTGTTCGAACATCTTGTGGCTGCACCGCGACACTGGTGAGTAATGAACTTATCCCGCCCGGTGGAAGTGGCGAAATAAAGACAACACTTAATCCGCGCGGAAAATCCGGTCCTATCAAGAAAGCGGTTACGATTTATTCTAATGCCGAAGGGTGGCCGATGGTTCCGATCTATGTTCTTGCTGATATCATTCCCGGCGAGAAGCATCCGGCTGTTGATGGCGATATGCATGGCTCCTATTTTGCGGGCAAATGCGTTAATTGTCACGTCGAGCCAGGTATAGGAAAATATGGGGAGGCGCTCTTTGAAGCGAGTTGTCAAATGTGCCACGGCCTTGCGGGGCTTGGTGGAGTGGCCTTTGCATTGAATAAGTCGGAATATTTGAAAAATGTCGATAAGAAATATTTGAAAGATCGTATCACGAATGGTTCCCCAAAAAATCACATGATGCTCGGCTTTTCAAAAGAAAAAGGTGGTCCTTTAGATGAAAAGCAGATTGACTCACTTGTGGAATACATTGTCAAGTGGGCAAAATCGAATTGACCGAGTTAATACCTCCAATGAATAAGAAAATAAAGGTCCTTGTGGCAAAGCCCGGTCTGGATGGTCATGACCGCGGTGCAAAAGTTATTGCCAGCGCGCTCCGGGATGCCGGTATGGAAGTGATTTACACAGGTTTGCGCCAAACCCCGGAGATGGTTGTTCAAGCCGCCATGCAAGAGGATGTGGATGTGGTTGCGATAAGTATTCTATCCGGATCGCACATGACTTTGTTTCCGAAAATATTGGATCTGATGAAAGAAGAAGGTATCTCTGAAAAACTCGTTATCGGCGGTGGAATCATTCCCGACGCAGATGTCAACCAACTCAAAGCAATGGGCGTACAGGAAATTTTTGGTCCGGGGACTTCCACAGCCGACGTCGCAAAATTTATAAAAGATTGGTTCACTTCTAACCCTCATTAATATGCCAACTTTTACTTCGATTTTTTTCGTTCTCGGCGGTGTTGTCCTTACCATTGCGTGGGATCGCGACCAGCGGGTCAAAGTACTAAATTCATTCGGAATTAATTCGAAAGTGCAATTGGACGAATTTGGCGATCGTCATCGGGAAGTGGCCACGGCCTTTGAAATCGGAAAATGTTCACTGGACGAGTATCTCAATATGACGCTGTTTGGGTTGAATCAAATTGACCGCGAATCTTTCAAAAAAGAAATGTATGCGCAATCGCAAAGGATTGATGGTTTTGAAGTTCTAAAGAAAATTGCGGAATCGGAAAAATATTTTTTATCCACGCTTAACAACGAGTCTCGTGAACTCAACGATCAGCGCATTCGTGATTTCGAGCTTAAAAAATATTTTAAGACATTCTGCTCGTCGTGTTACCTCAATATGGCAAAACCTACGAGGGAAATTTATGAAGCTGCCCTTAATATCACTCAACGTCGCCCGGACGAATGTGTTTTTATTGATGACCGACCGCAGAATGCCGAATCCGCTAGGCGCGTCGGCATTCACGCCGTGGCGTATCAGTCTCCGGGCCAGCTGACGGCGGAACTTGGAAAATTGGGTGTTTCCTTCTAAAAGTTAAGTCCGTTTATCATTCTTCCGTAGTTTTTCAGATGAAGTGAAGTCATTTTTTATCAATGATGCGAAAAGGTTCCTTGTGCCCATCCCCATACTTTCAAAGCAAAAGTTAA
This sequence comes from bacterium, assembly GCA_031402315.1. Lineage (GTDB taxonomy): Bacteria > CLD3 > CLD3 > SB21 > SB21 > JANNSF01. The sequence goes on from JANNSF010000121.1 coordinate 8,858, forward strand.
CAGAGTTCTCCAGACTTCAGGAAAAAAAATACCGGCGAGAATTTGGACTATTTTTGATCGAAGGAACTCGCCTCTTTCGAGAGTTTATCGAAAGTGATTTTGAGTTGGTATGGGTTGTCATGGCACCCGATTTTCCTCAAAAATTCCCGGACATCTATAAGACTGTCTTGCGACATTATGAGGATCGTTCTTATATGTCTTCGGAACCCGAATTGAGAAAACTCTCGGATACCGAGAATACACAAGGCATTGTCGCGGCCATTCGGCAAAGAAAATCAGAACCCTTTTTGTGGAATAATTCCGGGAATTCAAGAATAGTCGTCGCTTGCGATCGCATTGCTGACCCTGGCAATTTGGGAACGATTCTGCGATGCGCCGATTGGTTTGGTGTCAGGGATATTGTGTTGAACGTCTCATGTGTTGAAATGCACAACCCTAAAACGGTGCGCGCGACGATGGGATCCATATTTCGTTTGAATATTTTTGAAAATCAAGATCTGTCCATTCTGTTGACGTCCGCGAAACAAGAAGGATATCATGTTTTAGCGGCGGACACTTCCGGGAATCGCATTTCCGCGTCCGACCAAAAATCAAAAAAAATTCTCATTATCGGAAGTGAAGCGCATGGAGTCTCGGAGGAATTACTCGGTCTATGCGATTATAAACTGGCGGTACCAAGAATAGGGGGCGGAGAATCGTTGAATGCCGCCGTGGCATGCGGAATACTGCTTCACGAATTGACACGGAGTGATTTGTGAAAAAAATCGCATTGAGAGGTGGCACTGTGATCACGATGAATGCCTCACGGGCAATTTTGAAAACAGATATTCTCATAGAGGGGGATACGATTGTAAAAATTGGCAAACTAAAGCCTGCCGATATTCGGGGAGCCACGGTGATGGATGCAACCGATCGAATTATCGGACCCGGATTTATTCAGACGCACATTCACCTTTGTCAAACACTTTTTCGGAATCTCGCGGATGATTTGGAGTTGCTGGATTGGCTCAAATTAAAGATATGGCCTTTTGAGGCGGCCCATAATCCGCAATCGATTGCACTCTCCGCGCGTATGGGAATTGAAGAATTGATCCGTTGTGGAACCACAACAATCATGGACATGGGCACCGTTCATCATACGGATTATATTTTTGAGGCGATTCAGCAGTCCGGCCTGCGCGCGCTTTGTGGAAAGGCGATGATGGATGAATGCCGTGGGGCGCCTAAAGGACTAAATGAATCGCAGGCGTGGTCCATTTCCGAAAGCATGAGGTTGAAGCGGGATTGGCACAAAACATCAAATGGAAGAATTCAATTTGCTTTTGCGCCACGATTTGTTTTGTCATGCAGCGAATCGCTTTTGTGCGACGTGCGTGACTTGTCCAGAGAAAATGGACTTATCATTCACACGCATTCCTCAGAGAATCGGGGAGAGTTGGCGGCGGTCATTGAAAAATGCGGTATGAGTAATGTCGAGTATTTCCACCACATCAAGATGACCGGCGAAAAACTTTGTCTGGCTCATGGCATCTGGCTCAACGATCGGGAATTTGGTATCGTACGTGAAACAAAAACCAAAATAATGCACTGTCCATCCTCCAATCTAAAACTGGGATCCGGAGTCGCAAAAGTTCCGGAAATGTTGAATCAGGGAATTGATGTTTCTTTAGGTGCCGATGGAGCGCCTTGCAATAATAATCTGGACATTTTCCAGGAAATGAGACTCGCCGCATTGCTTCAAAAGCCTCGCCTCGGTCCGACCTGCATTTCGGCGGAACAAGTGTACGAAATGGCAACGCGCGGCGGGGCGAGGGCCCTGAATTTGCAAGACGAAGTTGGTAGTATTGAAGTCGGAAAAAAAGCGGATATTATTGTAATGGATCTCAGGGAATCGCAATCGCAGCCCTATGAAAACCTATATTCCCAAATCGTATACTCAGCCCACGCGGCCTGCGTTCAAACTGTCATAATTGATGGAAAAGTCATAATGCGGGACAGAGAGATGAAGACTCTCGAACGGACCAGCTTCACGGAAATTGGGCAGGAAATAAAAAAACTGTTGCGACGAGTTGGTTAGTCTTGAGGACAAGTTTAAGAGCGGCTGTTCAGCCTTCAAATTTTATGCTGACGTCCGCGGCATAAATCTTTTCTAATTTACCGCCTGATTCAACGAGGAGCGCGCCATCGTCCGCCATATCTGTGGCGACTGCCGCATAAGTTGTATCGTTCGTCATGACTTGAATCGGATGATGGAGTATGGTGTTTTTTGATTTCCAAATCTTTATTATCGACCGGTCAAGGTTTTCATAAAAATAATTAATCCTCTGTAAGAAATCTTCCAGTATATTTTTTCTGCTCCATACCGACTGCGTTTCTAAAAACAGGGATGTTGCAGTTTGCTGCAAGGAATCCGGAAAGAAACTTGTATTAATATTCATGCCAACTCCGACAACGATAAACTTTCGGTCGGAAAGAGTGATTGATTCCAGAAGAATTCCACAAATTTTTTTACGGCCAATCATCACATCGTTCGGCCACTTTAGAAGTGGTCTAAGACCTGCATGCTTCAAGGCTTCATAGACACTAACGGCGGTCATGATGTTGATTAAAAAATATTGCTCCATTGAAAACGTCGGCTCAAAAAGCATCGACATCCATAAACCAACACCGGGGGGCGAATCCCAAACTCTTCCGGATCGGCCTTTTCCGGTCGTCTGCTCATCCGCAATAAATATCGCGCCTTCGGAGAGATTTCTTGTTGGGATTGAATTTTTGAGGAGATCGTTGGTTGACGCCACGGAATCAAAAAAATGAAATGAATTTCCGATTTTCCAAGCAGGAGGGGCGATGAGAGCCTTTAAAGATTCGAAATCATTCATGGATTGGCGCATTCTTAATTTTGATGATCTGCGCCAAAATACTGATTGCGATTTCTTCGGGCGATTCCGCATGGATGTCTTCTCCGATCGGCGCATGAACGCGCTTAAAGGACTGCGGGTCGATTCCCTCGGACGTCAGATGTTCATACACGGTTTGTATTTTCTTGCGGCTGCCAATCATACCAATGTATCGCGCCGGAGAATTTATAATTTTCTTCAAAGCGGCGCCATCACTGACATATCCCTTTGAAACGAGGCATATATAGGTGTCGGAATGAACGACCGGGAAAGGGTCAAATTGCGGCAAGTAAAGCGTCTTGATGGCCATATTCGGATGTCTTGAGAAATCTTGACGATCATCAATGAGCGTAACTGAAAAGTCAAGTGGAGACGCGGCATGAGCAAGAGCCTGGCCGACATGTCCTCCCCCGACGATAATCAATTCCGATGCCGCTTTTACAATTTCCAAAAAAACCTCCACTTTTCCGCCACAAACCGCTCCGGTGGCAAACTGCCCATCGGGATTGAATGAGTAGGTCCGACTCTCTGAAATTTCGGTCTCAAATACATTCTTGATATCCTGCAGCACGTGGGATTCAAATATTCCGCCGCCGATCGTGAATTCAAATTTGGAATCCGGAAAGACAATCATTTTGGCCCCCAGACGACGTGGAGTGCTTCCGCTTGCTCTAGTGATCGTTGCAACGACCACTCTTCGATACGATTTAAGAGCCTCTCCTAATCTCGAAAGGAAATAATTCACAAGGGTTCATCGTGATGAACGTAGCGACTTGTGAACATCAAGAGTAATCCTACAACAATTCCGAATACGCTTAGTAAAACCATGTTGTTCAGACTCTCTTGGAGTATCGCTAAAAAGCAGTCGCTGAATACAGGTATCCATTTTTGATTTTCTTCGGACCACTGGATGGCGTTGGACTGTTTTATTTTCTCGCCTGCAAGATAGGCGATGGCCGAAATAGTCGCAAACGCCGCGGTGATTGGCATCCCTATTCTAAAAAGCAGTTTTTTCCTATCCGACCAATTGAGTCCGGCTATTACCATGAAGCCGAAGATTATGGATCCGTAACCCATGTATCGAAAATTGTGAGCAAATTCACCCGCCTCGCCGTATCGACTGATGCTGATCTTTATGTCCGGGCTATTGGCATATTTTATAATGTCAAGCGTGTCCGGAAACGAAACCAGAAACTGTGAAACCTGTTGCCGGATTAGAGGTTTCCATTGCGACTCGAGTTGTTTTGGTAGTTTATATCGAATGGCCGCCACACCCTGCTTGGAAACATTTTTTGCCATAGCCAGAGTTTCAAAAAATGAGGCCTCAGGCAGTTGGTCGATTTTATCTTCAATGGAACGAATCAAGTTCTCTCGGAACAGATTTTTTTTATCGGAAAGAATAATAAGAGGTAATTTACCGGAGCCGTTGCCATAAATTAAGTCTTCATAGAAGGTGAAAAAAACGGTGTAAAACCAATCTTCCGGAAAGGTCTCCATCAAAATGGTCTGTATTTCGTCGGCTGAGAAAGCGAGTTTTGACCTTTGCAATGAGGTAACGGAAGGGTTTTCCAAAATCATGGAAGAAAGAAGTGGGATTGTTTTTTGATAAACTTGAGACTTTACGCAATGCGCTTGGACGCTATTCTTGTCAAGAATAGAATCAAATAGTCGTTCGGTTGAAAACACGACCACTAATACGAAAAGGATGACTACTCCAATGAAATACGATAGTGTTTTTTTCATTTTCTGCGATGTAAACCGCGGACGATTTCTATTTAGACGCTTCTTGCTCGCAAGAAATTAGACAATAATCCACGATGTTCAAAATGAAAAATGATGTAAAAAAAGGGCTGTATTTCTACAGCCCTTTGAGGAAAAATCGTATCAATAATGATTGACTAATTAATGATCTCTTCTGAAACCCTTGTTAAAAGGCTTTTTTTCCATCGGCTTCGCTTCGTTGACCACCAGTGGTCTTTCAAGGAATGCCTGATTGTGGAACATTTCGATCGCTTTTTCGGCTTCATCAGGTGTGGACATTTCGATAAAACCAAATCCCTTAGATTTTCCAGATAACTTGTCCGTGATGATCTTCGCGGAAGTTACGGAACCGGCTTGCGAAAAAAGGTCAGTAAGACCTTGTTCGTCAGCGCGGTAGCTCAAGTTACCTACGTACAGTTTGCTACTGTTCATGCAATTCTCCTAAAAATAAAAAAAACATGGGATAAAAAAATGTCTCAAAGCGCCCATACACTTTGAGACTAAAAAAAACTTAACTGATAATTACTTAATAATAACCAAGAAAATTTTGCTCTCAAAACGAGCCAAACAATAGCCAATAACAAAAAACAAACTAAAGCAACTAGGCTTACGAATTATGGTAAGCCTATACATACTCTTTGTCAAGTAAAATCTTTCGAAATCTAACAAAAAACCCGCTGCATCAGAGGTGACGCAGCGGATCTGTTCTTATCTTAGGGGAGATATGTGGGCTACTTTTTCTCGGCGGTCGTAGGGCCTTCATTGGAGACAGGACGTTTCGGGCTGGGCTTTTTGTCGTTCTGGTGTTTCATATTAAATCCTTTCAATCAATTAAAAGTGTCTTAACATGGACAAATTCACTTCTTTATTTCCAGCAACTTTGGAACACTTCAAAATGACAACTAACTAAGTAATCGCATAAACAGTGCCAAATAACTCGAATTTCCTCGGGTTGTAAATTATATACTTAATTTTTTTACGGACGGCCGGCGACAAAGTTACTGTCGTAATTTTCCTTGCAGAGTATATTTTTTGCAACAATATTCAGCTGAAAATGTGATTCAAAACACGTTAGGAGCAATATGAAATATCTATTACTTTATTTTCTCTCCTCGCTGGCGCTGCTCTCCCAAGAAACACTACTCTTAAATGGGCCTATGCTCGGGTATTCGGACAAGCGGGAAGTTGTTATTTGGCTTCAAACTGGAAAGCCGGCATCCGTGCAAATCCGATTTTGGCCGCAAGGAAATCAAAAAGCCTCCAAATTAACAGCAGCTACTTTTACAACCAATGAGCAAGACTTGACCGCCCATATTATGGTTGAAAATTTGGAGCCAGGTTCCAAATACGGGTATGATGTTGTCATAAACAACAAGACTGTATTTCACAGCGATACGGTATTCTTTCAGACCCAGGCGCTTTGGGAGTGGCGAACGGATGCGCCCGATTTTAAGGTAGCGTTTGGCTCGTGTGTTTATGTCAATGAGCCCGTCTATGATCGCCCCGGCACACCTTATGGCAGAGACGCAATCATCCTTGAATCTATTGCCGATCAAAAACCTGATTTTATGATGTGGCTTGGCGATAATATTTATTTGCGGGAAGTTGATTGGAATTCAAAGAGCGGGATTTCGCATCGCTATCGGCATGCCAGAGGTTTGACCGAGTTCAAGAGGCTCTTCGCAAATATGCACAATTATGCAATTTGGGATGATCATGATTTTGGCCCAAATGATTCTGATAGAGGTTTCTTGTTCAAAAATCTGACCCTGGAGGCTTTCAGAAACTACTGGGCAAACCCTTCGTACGGGCGCCCAGAGACACCGGGTGTCTTTTTTCAGTTTCGATGGAGCGATGTCGATTTTTTCATGCTCGATGATCGCTACTATCGGTCACCCAATAACCTGGAGGACAGTCCTGAGAAAACACAATTGGGCCCTGCGCAAATGCAGTGGCTAAAAGATGCCCTGCTCTTCAGTAAAGAGCAAAGCAAAGTATCCTTTCGTGTTATTGCCATAGGTGGGCAAGTTCTAAATGAAGCAAATCGGTTTGAATCTTTTAACATGTTTTCCTACGAACGAGCGGAGCTTCTCAATTTCATCAAGAAATACCGTATTCCCGGTGTTGTCTTTCTGACGGGGGATATTCATCACTCTGAACTGATTAAGAAGGATGATCCAAATTTTTATACGCTGTATGAATACACCTCTTCCCCTCTCACTAGCGGTCTCCATGCCGACGACGGTACAGCCAATCCACAGCTTGTTCCAAATACGAAAATAACCAATACACAATCTTTTGGTATGTTGCGATTTTCCGGAAAACAAGGCGATCGAAAAATGGTCATGGAATGTCTTGATCCCAGAGGAAAAAAGCTTTGGGACTTTTCTATAAATGAAAACGACTTGAAGGTGAAAAAGAAATAGCCACGGGTCACTTTCTTCAGAATCTCTAAATTAATGGAACTACACTAGTTTTCCAGGCGTTTAATATACGCATGGCGATAGTGAAGTTATTGATTAAATTGAATTTATAAAATACAACTTGAAAGGGGTACCAAATGGCCCGTATAAAAATGCGTATAAATAGCCGTGAAGATCAGTCTATAGAACGCTATTTGGAAGAGATCAATAAAGTTCCGCTTCTGAAGCCACATGAAGAAATTGACCTTGCAAAACGGATTAAGAAAAATGAAAAACTGGCGCTTAAAAAACTTGTAGAAGCCAATTTACGCTTTGTTGTCAGTGTGGCCAAAGACTATCAGAATCAAGGACTGCCACTCAGTGATCTTATTAATGAAGGTAATCTCGGACTCATGAAAGCCGCTGAGCGTTTTGATGAAACTCGTGGATTCAAGTTCATTTCTTACGCGGTGTGGTGGATTCGTCAATCCATATTGCAGGCTATCGCAGAACATTCACGCATTGTGCGTCTTCCGCTCAATAGGGTGGGCATGCTCAACAAGATCGGTAAAGCTTATAATGAACTTGAGCAAGAGTTTGAACGCGAGCCGAGTACAGAAGAAATTGCTCACGAGCTCGAGATCAAGGATTATGATGTTTCCGATGCACTCCGTATTTCGAAACGCCATCTTTCACTTGATGCACCGCTTCAAGAAGACGAAAAAAGTGTCCTCATGGATACCGTTCCGGACAAAGTAAATCCGATGCCCGACGAGGCTTTGATGGTTGAATCCTTGAGAAAAGATATAGAAAATACACTGGCGTCGCTTAGCGATCGCGAATCCAAGATTATCAAATTGTATTTTGGGTTAGGCATAGAACGTTCCCTTACTCTTGAAGAAATCGGCGAAGAGTTCAAGCTCACGCGCGAACGAGTTCGCCAGATCAAAGAAAAGGCCATCAATCGTCTGCGTCACAAATCGCGCAGCAAGTCGCTTCGATCCTATCTCGGATAAAATGACAAACTCTCCCAAAAAATCCCGACCCCAATCGGGATTTTTTTATGACAGGAAAAGGCCGGATGTGTAAAATAAATTTCGCCCTTGCCTAAAACCCTTGCCATTCAATGTATTCCCCTATAAATTGCTAGACATGAAGAAAAATCCAACGCTTTGGCTTTTCATAATCTTAATCTGTGCGTGTCGGGACAAAGAGCGCCTGGCAACGGCCGAACCTCTTTACGAAAAGGGTCTTGAACTAGACCGCGCGGGAAGTTACTCAGGTGCCGTGGACAAATACCGCGAGGCGATCAAGATTTTTCCGGATTACAGGGACGCTCATTTTCAGTTGGCTTCGGTCTATGAAAAGCTCGCACTGATCGATCAGGCACTTTTGGAATACAAACGGGTCATCGACATCGACGATGATTTTGCACCGGCGTTTAACAATCTGGGAAATGTTTATGGCAAAAAAGGATTCTTGGACTCAGCCTTGATGGCGTACCAAAAAGCAACTTCTCGTGATAATGAGCTTCCAAGTGCTTACTATAATTTGGGTCAAACCTATGTTTTAAAAAAAGATTTTTTAGAAGCGGAAAAGGGATTCAAAAGGGCGTTAGAATTGTCGCCCTCGGATCCTGAATACCTTCATGCGTTTGGGCTTTTGAAATTGACAGAGAGAAGATACGATGAAGCCATTAGCTTCTATAGACGCGCCCTTCAACAAAGAAACGTTCCGATCTGGCGATTTGAACTTTCGGCGGCCTACCGCGCGATGGGGCACTTGGACGAAGCCATTTTTGAACTTGAGAAGTACGCTGAATCGCTATCGGACGTTCAGGAAAAAAATATCGTCCAAAACCAAATTCGTGAGCTAAAGATGGAGAAAATTCAAAAAAAGTTAGCCCAATCGCGTAATAAACCATGAGTGTTTCTAAAAACATGTGGCTTTCCCGTTTACCTGATGACAAAACTCATAATACATACTTAAATTCGGACGAATGAAAAAGGAAATTTCTTTTGAAAATGCGACGCTGGAATCGGACCGAAAACTGATTGAGCGAATTCTGAAAGGCGATGAATCGGCAATTACAGTCGTCTATCGCAACAATGTGATGATGGTTCGCAAGTACGTGCTTGAAAACAGCGGCACGGAAGACGATGCGCAAGATATGCTTCAGGAGGCGCTCGTGGTTCTTTGGGAAAATGTGATGCGTGGCGAGTTTGATCTCACCGCCAAAATCAGTACATATTTGTATTCCGTCGTTCGTAATAAATGGCTGCGTGACATAAACAAACGACGTATTGGGAAGACGAATGATCTTGAAAATATTGACCTTGCAGACGAGCGATTGGATGCGCTTAAGAAAGTAATTCATACAGAAGAATACAAAGTAGCACTCCAATGTATCCAGAGACTGGGCGAAACGTGCCGAAAGCTACTGACGATGTTTTATCTCGAAGAAAAAGGCATGGAAGAAATAGCACGCGCTCTACGATTTAACAATACGGATGTCGCCAAAGCAAAAAAGTGGCAATGTAAGAAAGAACTGGAGCATTTTGTTAAAAAAGAATTTAAGTAACTTGTTGAAAACCGACTAAGAAGAAAGAATATGCTCAACCCTTTAGACCAAGCATGGATCGAAGAAAAAGAAATTATGGATCGATTTGTGTTTGGAAAATTATCGCATGATGAAGGAACAAGATTTGATAATTTGCTTCAGTCGGATGAAAATCTGCGGATCGAGCTAAGTGCCCACCTTGTAGCTATTGCAGCAATTCGAGAAAATGGGCGTCGACAGATGAAGGCTCGGATCCAAGAGCTTACAAAGACTAAGTCTTTTTCGATCGGCATATACTACCGCGTAGCGGCCGCTATTGTGGCGGCGGCAGGTCTTTCATTCATGCTCTACACTTTGAATCGCACACCGGTTGAGCCAATAGCCATGGAGGATAGGCTACCCGTGGTTGACACAGTGAAGAGTATCGGTGACAAAAATGTGGCCAAGTCCGATCCCATTCAAGACAAGAATGAGATTCGCCGAACAACCAAGGTTTCTGAAAAGAAAATGATCGCCTCTATTCCTCCCGGAAAGCGCGATGTACGTCATGCCATGACTAAACCAAATGAACTAACATTACCCCTGAAGTCTGCAAACGCTTCAAAAGAGATCCGCTTACTATTCAAGAATCCGATTGATCTGACCGCGGTTCGTATTAAAGAGACCCAAAGCGTCCAAGATGGCCAGCTACAATGGTTTTATACCCATTATGCAAATGACGTTGTGAATGTTTACTTAGATAACGCCCAATATTACGAGGCCTTTGTGCAGTCAGAATTAAAAGAAGCGGGCGGAATAGTTTCAATTATAACTGCACAGGGAACCTTTCAGTGGGATGGCACTTCGAAAGAAAAATTCGTGAAGGCTACTCGACTTAAATAAGCCTGCAGACCTCCTAGTTCGGGGCGGCACAAGAAAGCCCATGACGATAACTCACAAAATTGGCGGCCTCATTTTAGCGGGCGGCGAATCGCGCCGTATGGGGCGTGACAAATGGAATTTGCCGTTCGACGGAACGATCTTATTAGAGAGGATCATTCAAAATATTACAGATTCTGTTGATGAAGTATTTGTAATAACTAAAACGCCCGAGAAGTTTGACGCCACGTCCATCCTTTACAAAATCCTTACCGACAATCGTCCCGAAAAGTGCTCTTTGGCCGGCATCTATTCCGGTATCTCAAAATCGCCCTATGAAAATAACTTAGTTCTCGCCTGCGACATACCCTTTGTGGATTCGGAGGTGGTTCTCATGCTCAAAAGCCATCTGGGATCCTGGGATGCAATCATTCCAAAAACAGAATTTGGCCTAGAGCCCTTATGTGGAATTTATTCCAAATCTTGTTTACCTGCTTTTGAAAACGCGATCAATCAAGGTGACTTTCAAATTCAAGCAACTCTTTTGAAACTCAATTGTCAAATGGTATCAGGAATTGATCCGGATGTTTTTCAGAACATTAATACACCGGAAGAATATGACAAAGCGTTAAAAAACAGATTTTAAGGCGAAACATTTCAAAGGAATTTGTCGTAAAGAAATTTAGTTGTTCGTGGAATAAAAACAGAAGGGTTTGATATGAAGTTCTTAACGGGAGTTCTTCTTTTTTGGGGGGTTGTAGGAGTTTATGCTCAAGAGGGTGATCGCGATGATTATTCCGACTCGATTCGAAAAAAATTCCTGTCCGAATCAAAGGCGTTAAGCCTCTATAAGGGAGATCGAAAAATTTCTTCCGGCCGGGAAGTGAAGGGTGATGTCCTTGTGCTCAACGGAAATTTGAACGTAGAAGGAACCATTACCGGAAAAGCTGTTGTTTCGAACGGGGATCTCATCATCCGAAACGGTGGCAGGATATTAAAAGACGCGGTCGCCGTCAACGGGCGAGTCGTGACGGATAACGCCGACAACGTATCGGGGAGCGTTTTTCAGGTCAAACCATCTATTTTTTCGGATCAGTCCGGAGTCAAAGATGATGCGGAAGAAATTTCGGATGAAAGTGAACTTGCCGCGATCGAAATACCCGAAAATCTTTCCGCAAATTTGGAGTCCGCAGAGCTTAATAGAAAACTCGAAGAAATGACGCTGAAAATGGAGGCGTTGCAAGCTGAACTCCGCGAAGACAAATCGAATCCGTTTGGGTATTCCTACAGTACGAACAAACAAGAAAAGGGAAAGAATAAGAAAAAACATAGTTCTAAGAGCGATAAGTATAAGCGATACGATTATTCTAACTCCGAAAATTCTAGTCATGATGAGGAAGAGCGTGAGGACGACCAAGACACTCAACCCGATAGAAGTGAGGATCGTATGCATAGCGCTTCATTCGTTCGCGTCGATAACGACGAAACCGATGAAGATTCACGTGAGTCGGATCCGGTCCTTCGGAGGTCTTTTAACTACCGCGATTATGAAAAGAATAGTTACAATCCCTTTAGAAATACATCGTTTTTCCTGTTTGACTATAACCGCGTAAACGGAATTTATCTTGGCGGGAAAGTAGACCGCTACCATAAAATGTATGAAAATAAACCTTTTCAACTCTACGGTGAAGCCGGTTATGCGTTTGGCCAAAAAGGAATTCGCTATCGCCTTGGGCTGGATAAGATATGGGGAAATCCGGGTTCTCGATTTACTCTCGGCGGTGAAGTGCATGATTTGACAAGCACGCAAGACGATTGGATAGTGGGTGGGCTTGAAAATGCCATGTACTCGGTGCTTTTGAAACTTGACTATCGTGATTATTATCGGACGCAAGGATTCTCGCTACAAGCGCAGCAAAACCTCAACCCTGAACTGAAGTTATCGCTGGCGTACAAGGTAGACACTTATTCATCCGTCTCCAATACTGTTAATTGGGCGCTTTTTCGATCAAAAAATATCGAGTTTCGTGCGAACCCTTTGATCAATGACGGGCGTATGGCTACTTTTGTGGGGCGTGCGGAACTAAATTCGACGAGTCAAATTCAAGATCGAAAATCGATTCGTCGCGTAGGATGGGTTGCCTTTGCAGAAGCTGAGCGCAGCCGGCCCAATTGGAATTCTGATTTTAACTTTAGCCGTTATGTATTTAGCGTTGCGCGTCTGCAGCCTCTTAGCCGCTGGGAAAATTTGAATGTTCGAATCATGGGCGGAGCTGCAACCGGGGATGTTCCCATCCAAAAGCAGTTTTCGCTTGGCGGATTTTCTTCTCTCCGTGGATTTGATTTCAAACAATTTTCGGGGAATCAAATGTTCTTGACCAACATTGAATATCGAATAAATTCCAATGCCTTTGGTCAGGTATTTCCGGTTCATCCCTTTACAGCGATCCTGTTTGCGGATGCGGGCTACACCTGGACGAATAAGATCTTCGGAATAAAACAAGTATTCAGCGGCGTGCACGGGCGTGACCTCCAAAGCGACATTGGCTTAGGTATTGGCGATGAGAGCGACTTCATTCGTCTGGATATTGCTAAACCGATTACGGAACGCAAATCCGACTATAAGGTATCGATGAGGCTCAATTATATTTTCTAGGCTATTAAACATAGCCTGTGTTTTATAAGGCAACCTCCAACCAGATTTCCTGTTGGAGGTTTTTTTATCCAGTCATTTTCTGGCGGCTCATTTACAGCCGTCAAAGGGTGACACAAATATTCACAAACAAATTACCTATTGACAGACGTGCATTAACTTAATATATTTTTTTGCACTTAATTTTTCCTGTCAAAGTTTTTTATGAATACAATTATTTTAGTCATCAATTAATTAACTTATCGGGAGAGGTATGAGCGAAAAAGGTCATGTGCCTACGAAACGCGATTTTATGCGTACGGTTTTCACGGGCGGCTTCATGGTGTGGATCGGGGCGTTCTTGTATCCCGTGTATCGATATCTGAAGCCACGCATTGAAGAGGATACTGCCAACGCAGTTCAGTCTGCCGTTGTTGGTAAAAAGGAAGATTTTGATAAGATTCCTTCCCGACTCATCAAGTTTGGCTCCAAACCTGTATTGGTCATAAAAACAGATGCAGGAGAAATCGTTGCTCTTTTTGCCACGTGCAAACATCTTGGTTGCACGGTCAATTACGTTCCCGAAAAGAAACATATTTTTTGCGGATGCCATGGCGGCACGTATGATATTAACGGAAAGAACATTGGGGGTCCGCCGCCGTCGCCCTTGGATAGGCTCAAAGTGACGATTCAAGGCGACGACGTTGTTGTTTCAAGAGCATAATTTAAGATAAATTTTTTAACCCGGGAAAATTTTATGTCGGAAGAAATTGCCAATAAGAACATGGATGATCCGAATATCGCGTTTTTACCAAAATCGGTAAGAGAGCGCTACGACCTCGGTTGGATCATTGCATTTTTCAAGCATAAGCAGGTTCCAGTTCATAAGTACTCGGTATGGTACTACATGGGTGGCATCTCTCTCTTTTTGTTTTTGGTACAAATCGCGACCGGTGTGCTTCTGATGGTTCACTATAATACGGGTCAGCCGCATGCCAGTGTGCAGGCGATCATGTCTCAAGTTGATTTTGGTTGGCTTATTCGATCCACGCACAGCTGGTCTGCCAATCTGATGGTCCTCGCGGTGTTCGTCCACATGTTCAGCGTGTTTTTCATGAAATCTTATAAATATCCTCGTGAAGCCACATGGTTAACGGGCTTTTTGCTCCTGTGTCTTTGTCTTGGATTTGGATTCAGCGGCTATCTCCTGCCATGGGATCAGCTTGCTTATTTTGCGACCCAAATTGGGATAAAAACCAACGAAGCCTTGCCCTTCATGGGCGGATTTATTGCGGACATGTTGCGCGGAGGTAAGGAACTGGGGACGCAAACCATCGAACGTTTTTATGCACTGCACGTTTGGGTTTTGCCAGCCATGTTTTTTGGCGTTTTGGGTCTTCATCTTGCTTTTGTTCAGTTGCAGGGAATTCATGCACCGAAGTTCTTTGAAGATTTGCCTCCCGAAAAAAAGAAATACATGAAATTTTTCCCTGATTTCGCAATCAAAGATGTTTATGTCTGGTTGCTCGTTATGAATTTTCTTGGGCTAATGGCCGTGATGTTTCCTTGGGAGTTGGGAGCGGAGGCGGATCCATTGGCGCCGGCTCCTGCCGGTATCAAACCGGAATGGTATTTTTTAGCTATGTTTCAGGCGCTAAAGCTGTTTCCAGCCCATGTGGGACCGATCGAAGGAGAACTCGTTGGGATATTGCTGTTCTCCATCGTAGGCGGGTTATGGGTAGCGATCCCGTTTATTGACTCGAAAAATGCACCCGCATGGCGTTCCAGGGCAACGTTCTACTTTGGAATTGCGTTCTTAGTGGGATTCATTTTCTTTACTATGTGGGGACACTATTCTGAATAATTGTCATGAAACCGGCCTGGATTTGACTCCGATTACAATGCAGATAAACTCAGAGAGGTATATATGTTAGAATTTCCGGTATGGAATGTTGGAGGCGTTGGTCACGGATGGATGATTGGAATCATTGCAACGCTGCATGTTTACGTATCGCATTTTGCGATTGGCGGAGGACTTTTCTTGGCTCTTACGGAGCATTACGCCGTCAAGCGCAATGATCTTCCGGTGCTAGAATATTTGCGTGGGCATTCTAACTTTTTTATGCTCCTTACAACCGTGTTTGGAGCGATGGGCGGCGTTGGAATCTGGTTTGTAGTTGGCAATGCCAATCCGTCCGCTATTTCGTCTCTCATTCATAATTTCATGTTCTTTTGGGCTATTGAATGGGTCGTTTTTTTGGTCGAAATAGCCTTTGCATTTCTTTACTACTATTCGTGGGGCAAGGTTTCACAGAAATTTCACCTTCAATTGGCGTGGTGGTATTTTGGTATCAGCGCATTGTCGCTCGTAATCATCAATGGTATTTTGACGTTTATGCTGACTCCCGGAAAATGGATTGAGACCGGAAATATTTGGGATGCGTTTTTCAATCCCTCTTATTTTCCATCTTTGGTTTTGCGTATGGTCATCATGGCTTCGATCGCCGGCGTTTTCGCTATTGTGACGTCGTCGCGAATCAAAGTTGACGAATTGCGTCATCGGATGCTTCATTATTCCGCCAAATGGCTCATACCCTCGTTCTTTTTGATGCCGTTTATCATGTACTGGTATTTTACGACACTACCGGAAAACGTGGCTTCGTTGGTTCAAAGTGGTATTGACAATATTGGTGCAGGTAATTTATCCGTTCTGACGCGTTTGTTGCTTTTGACAATGCTGCTATCGGTCACCATCTACGTTGTAAGTTTGATTGGCCCGTATTTTAATCCGGATAAATTCTCATTTGGATTCAGTATCTTAATTCTAATACTTGGACTGGTCGTTACGGGGGCAACGGAAAGTATGCGTGAGATGGTTCGTAAACCCTATGTTGTTTATGATTATCTATACTCCAATGGCGTATTAAAATCGGTGGCAGCAGATTCCAGTAATTATGGAATTATGAAACACAATAAATGGATATCAGAAAAAGAAATTACGTCAACCAATCAGAAGGTTGTCGGTGAAAAAATATTTCGAATCCAATGCCAATCGTGTCACACGGCAACGGGTTATCGCTCCATGAAAGATCTGGCGCGTGGCTGGAATCGTGAATTTATTTACAACAGGTTAGCCTCTTTGACTGCGACAGGTCTGATGCCACCCTTCATGGGCAATGATCCGGAGAGGCGTGCCGTGGCCGAATATATTGGCGATATCGTTAAGGCGCCGCCCTTGGTCGCGGAAACGACAAAATAAGTGTACTTCGATCGCCTCATGCCAGCGATTGAAAAAGTCATGCTGGAAAAAGACATAATACAAGGATTCACTCTATGAATGAAATACTTCCAATTCCGAGTCCCGATCCCATTGCCGTGCCGGGTGATATTGGTTTGATTCTCTTTCTGCTTTACCTGACATTTTTTATTCATGTAGTTTTGATGAATGTTATGTTAGGCGGGATTTTTCTGACGTTTGTATCGGAATTGGTATCCCGACTGACGAAAGATGGTGCGGTTCGCGAAAACCATATTCACCTTGCCGAGAAAATGGGACATATTTTGCCTTTCAGCGTTTCTCTAACCGTGACCTTTGGAATTGCCCCGCTTCTTTTTGTACAGAGTATATACGGGCAATTTTTTTACACCTCTTCGGTGTTGATGGCGACCATCTGGCTCTCCGTCGTTCTGTTAATCGTCATTGGTTATTATAGCCTGTATGCCTATACCCGGGGATTTGAAAAATGGGCGAATCGACGTTATCTATTCATGGGCTTGAGTTTTGTTATGTTTGCAACGATTGCCTTTATCTATACAAATAATCTGACGCTAATGCAGACGCCGCAGAAGTGGCTTGAAATCTATACGAGAACCAATGGTTCCGGATGGCACTGGAATATGGATGAGGCTACCTTGATTCCCAGGTATCTTCATTTTTTATTTTCGTCTTTTGCGGTAGCAGGATTGTTAGTTACAATCTTAGGTGTTCGTGAAGCGGATGTTAATCGCTCGGGATTCATGAAAAAATGGGGTGGTCTTTGGTTCGTTGTAGCAACATTGGCCAATGTGGCCGTCGGGTTTGCATTCTATTTCGCCATACCGGAAGGCCCCCGTGCAATTTTTGGCGGATCGGAACATTTGAACTTTACGATTGCACACATCATGTTTTTTGTTGGCCTTGTCTGTATTAGTTTGACCGCTTTTGGAAAAGTGAAGCCTGCGGTAACTTGGATCGGAGTGGTTGCCACATTTGTCGGTATTGCGGAAAAGATCGTAGCACGGGACCACTTACGCCAAGCCTACTTAAAGGAAGTGAACTGGACATTGGACGGTTTGAAGACAAATCCACAAACCGATGTCATCCTTTTGTTTTTTGCATTTTTGATAGTTGGAACGGGAGCGATGGTTTGGGGTATTGTAAAATTAAGAAAAGAACTGAAGGCACACGCTACGAAATAGGAGGCTATGCGTTGGCGTCAGTCTTACGATTTACACTCAGGAATGTGTATATGAAATGAAAAATTGGCTTTTTGTCCTCTTGAGTCTTGTTGCGTGCAACGAAGAAGATTTGCCACCTGGTACGATAACTCAAAAGGTTTCCGATAATGGTGTGATGTTTCAGATTTATTTGATTGCCAATAGCTTTAAGTCAATCGATTCCTTAGAAGGAACTTTTGTTGTGACTAATTTTGCAGATTCGACTCGGATATGGAGTTTTTCGGCGCCTTCACCATTGTTCCTTCGCATTAAGAGTGATAAAGGTGAAGTTTTGGCCACGTCGATCCGCAAAGACGCTTCATTAGGAAGCTCTTTAATACTTAATAAAGGAGAAAACTTCATCTTTGAAATTGAGCGCCAAGACTTCACAAGGAAGTCCGTTCGTGGAAAAATCATACTTGAGGTTAGCCTTGCCGAAGACCGATCGCCAATCGTCTCGATGCCGATTGAAATTGACTAAGAGGAATTTCATGCTTACAGTGTCCGACATATTAGTTTTAGGAACGTATACATGAATCAGGATCGGAAGCGGAAGAAAATTCTGGAATCGCACTGGGTAGATGAGAAAAAGAGGCGTATTCTGCTTGTTGATGACGAGATGAAAATCGCCCAGGAGGTTCAGGAGATTTTGATCAACGATGGGTATGAAGTGCATTTTGCGCCCAACGGGAAGATTGCGCTTGAGATGTTGCCGAAAGTCATGCCGGATGTCGTTTTGACGGAGACGGTTATTCGTTACGTCAATGGTTTTGAATTGTGCCGACAGATACGTGAAAATTTCGAAACGGCCGCGATTCCGGTTATTATGATCACGGGTTTGGCCCGGCCGGCGGATAAAATTCGCGGCATTGAAGCCGGGGCCACGGATTTCATTTCAAAACCCTTCGACGTCCTTGAACTCAAAACCCGTGTTCAATCCGCGCTTCGATTGTACGATCTCAATGCCAATCTCGAGAATTTCGATGAGGTAATCTTAGCGTTTTCGAGGGCTGTAGAAGCTCGAGATCCTTACACGCGCGGTCACTCCGAACGCGTCGGAAAGTATTCTATAAAACTTGCGGCCTCCCTTGGAGTGAATCGACAATATCAGGAAATATTGTATAAAGGAAGCATTTTGCATGACATAGGGAAGATCGGTGTTCGGGATGCGGTGCTTCTAAAAAAGGGTAAACTGGACGCCTCGGAATTTGCCGAAATTCAGAAGCATCCTGAAATCGGAGTTAAGATATGTGGCCCTCTGAAATCGAGTCAATCTCTTATTAATATTATTGCCTATCATCACGAACGAATTGATGGTAAGGGTTATCCCTATCGGATCGGGGGAAGCGAATTGCCGGTAGAAGCCCGAATTGTTGGAATTTCGGATTGTTTTGATGCGCTTACGAGTGCACGCCCGTACCGGGAAGCCTTGCCGGTCATACAAGCGTGTCATATTATGGAAGAGGGATTGGGAACGCATTTTGACGAAGACTTTCTGCCCGAATTTATTGAGCTTGCGTTGCGGGGAGAATTGCAGGAAGTGCTTGATGAAGCCGTCATGATATCCGCGCCTGCACAAGGGGCCGATATGGATGTTTTTATTAAGGAACTTGACTATCTCATTTAGATTTACGTCGCTATCGGCTGCTGCCCGCCATGTTTGAGAATCGCATTTATCATGCGCTTGGTCTTACCACCCTTATTGTCACGTTGCTGCTCATAACTTCTGCGTTTTCGGAATCGTTTTTCGTCGGGGATATTTCAATTAGAAAAATGGACATTTTGTCCGACGTTAGGCCGGCTATTAAAGAGTATGATCTTCCCTCACCCATTGCTGTGGAACCAATCGACTCCTGCCCCCCCGGAGTTATATGTCTTACTAACTATTCCGGATCGGGGTTTGATCCTATTTATGACAAGCTCGATTCGCTTCGTCAAGAGAAAAAAATATTTCGAATCGCATTTTTTGGCGATTCTTTTACGGAAGGTGATGTTTTAGTAGGGGATTTACGGGATAGTTTACAATCACGTTACGGTGGGGGTGGTGTAGGGTTTATGCCCATCACCTCCGATGCGGCGATCTTTCGCCAAAGTGTACATCATTCATTTTCACGGAATTGGAGGAAGAAAACTGGTCCAGTTTCGCGGAACCAAGAAAAACCGCCAGGTTGTCTCGGTTATTCCC
>JANNSF010000122.1:0-7875 GCA_031402315.1 bacterium
CTCTTTGGAGTCCACCGTCGCATAAAGTCGGTTAGGATCGCTTGGCGCGATACAGAATCCAATTCGCCCGAGTCCTTCTTTGGATGTGGGCAAGCCTTTAGTCAATTTATTCCAGGTCTTTCCTCCGTCTACCGATTTGAAAAGTCCACTCTCTGTACCTTGCCAGGATCCATTCTCCCATGGTCCTAGTCGTGACGCCCACAGGTCCGCGTATATAATGTCCGAGTTCTTAGGATCAATGGTCACCTGAATGGCACCCGTATTCTCATCCTTGTATAATACTTTTTCCCATGATTTTCCGCCGTCTATCGTACGGTAGACTCCTCGCTCGGCATTGGCACCATAGGGTCGCCCCAGCACCGCCGCAAAAACGCGATTTTCATTTTTTGGATCGATCGCGAGACCACCAATTTGCTGACCTTCGCGAAGCCCCGTATTGATCCATGTTTTTCCGCCGTCGGTTGATTTATACACGCCATCGCCAACTGAAAGATCCGGCCGCTGCAGGCCTTCCCCGCTTGCAACATACAGCACATTCGGATTGGACGGCGATACGACTACATCGCCGATCGATCCGGTGGCCTGTTCATCAAAAATAGGATTCCATGTTCTTCCGTAATCATTCGTTTTCCAAACGCCACCGTTGTTAACGCCAATATAAAACACATTCGGCTGCGAGGGAACTCCGACGGCGCCCACGGTTCGTCCGGCGCGGTAAGGACCGATCATTCGCCACTTTAAACTTCCTGAAAACGGCTCGAAGGTGGTTTGCGAAAAAACGTCGGATGTCATCACGAGCGCTAGCATTAGCCAGCTCGTCCAATTTTTTTTAGAACGCATACTATTTCCTTTTTGGGCAACGCCCAGATTTATTGTGAGATCACGTTTAGGATTTAAGAGTACATACCATGGAGATAAACTTCATCAACTCAATTTCGATTTGACCATGTCCTGAATGCGTTTGCCGTCGGCTTTGCCCTTTACTTTCGGCATAATTGCGCCCATAAGTTTGCCCATATCTTTGGCGGTAGTAATGCCCGTTGATTTCATGGCTTCGTCAATGATGGCGCCGAGTTCTGTATCTTCCAGCTGTTTCGGCAGGAATTCGGAGATGACTTGTAATTCGTATTTCTCTTTGTCGGCCAGTTCCTGTCGTCCCCCTTTTTCAAAGAGTTCGATCGAATCGCGACGCCGTTTTGATTCGGAGGTCAACATGGAAATCTCATCTTCCGGTTTCATGTTGGCTCCCTTTTCAATCAGAACTTTTTGTAGCGCGGCTTTGATCATGCGAATCGCATCCAAACGATTCTTATCTCCGCTTTTCATCGAATTTTTAATATCCTCCGATAATTTTTTCGACAATTCGTTTTCAACCATTTTATCACCCTTTGTGTTTATGTATTAATTTTCACTTTTGGTTTTTTCGGTAGCGTGATTACAAACTCGGTCCATTCCCCGATCCGGCTTGTACAGGCAATTGAACCACTGTGCTTTTCGACAATACTGTAGGTTATCGATAGCCCTAACCCTGTTCCTTGCCCAACCGGTTTGGTCGTAAAAAAGGGGTCAAATATCTTGGACATAATCGCTTCAGGAATCCCTGGGCCGTTATCCCGGAACCGCACGACAATACCGTCGGCGTCCGTATTTTGGGTCTCGATGATAATTTGTCCTTGCCCATTCGCGCCCGGAAATTTTGTTTCGAGCGCCTGTGCAGAATTCATAAGTATGTTAAGCAACACCTGATTGATCTGATTGACAAAACAATAAATTTTATTGGAGGCTTTGTAGTCTTTTTCAATCGCCAATCGGTGCTTGTATTGGCTCATGAATATCTTTAATGTTGTTTCAATGGATTCATGAATGTCGGCTTCGTACAAATCGGCCTCATCAAGGCGTGAAAAAACACGCAAGTCCTGAACCATGTGGTGAATCCGCTCGTTGGCATGCTTGACGCTGACCAACAAATTATCCAAATCCGCGTTAATAAAGTCGAAATCCAAAGTCGCTTTTACTTGCCGGGTCTCCTCTTCGTGATCCTTGGCGACCACTTCATAGTGTGCGATGAGTTTCCGGATTGTTCCTATATACTCCTCGATATACGTGATATTTCCGGTGAGAACCGTAACCGGATTATTGATCTCATGCGCGACACCGGCAACCAACTGACCCAAGGACGACATTTTTTCAGATTGAACAAGTTGGGATTGTGTCTTTTTTAAAGCCTCAAACGCTTTTTCCAATTCTTCTTTTTGATGACTGATCTGCAGCGTTCTTTCATCAACCGCTTTTTCGAGCTGCCGATTCCTCCCACGAACATTTTCCATTTTTCTATTTACGCGAAAACGGTAGATGCCCTGCGCGGCAAAAAAAGCAAGAACGGCAATCACCATAACGAAAATAGGATGAAGCCAAAATGGACGACGGACGTTGAAAACAAAATTCGTTTCGCTGGAATTCATCTGAGCATTGCGGGCACGGACGTGGAAAATATAGTCTCCCGGCGCTAGGTTAGTATATCGTACTTCATTTTTTTTTGACCACTCCGACCAGGTGCGATCAAAACCTTCCATGAAGTATTGAAATATGTTTTCTTTCTCATCCAGATACGAGACAGCTGAAAACTGAAACGCAATACTCTTTCCTGAGATTCCATTGGCCTCGACCGGATCTTTGAGCACAAAGGTCTTCATTGAATCGTCGACCGTCACCGATTCAATTCTAGGCATTAAGACGTTCGCCGAGCGTTGCACTTCATTAGGAATACGGGCCACTCCAAAAAATGTACCGACCCATAAGTCATGATTTTCGTCTTTATAGATTGCATTACTCGTCGTTGGTTCGTCGGTCAGAATGCCGCGTTCCTTATTCAATATGCGCTCCACAAAGAGCGAATCGCCTTGATCACGCACCTCCGCAAAACCTCGGCTGGCAATCCACATCGTTTTTGACTCCGGAACATAATAGATGATGGGTACTACGTTATCCAAAAGGCCCAGAGATTTCGGCTTCCAGTGCAAAAAAGAATTTCCATTCCATAACGAAATTCCAATATCACTCCCGACCCAAACTTTCCCTACCGGATCTTCCATAACGACGTTTATCGTATTATCCGGAAGCCCATCGGCTGTTGTCCAGGAGCGGAATGTTATTTTTTCATTTTGCCAATCGGCACGGGCCATTCCACCGGCTATCGCGAGCCAAAAATAATTTCCCCGGCCGCGGGATATCGACCAAACCTGGTCTCCGGGAAGGCCATCCTTTTTCATGAATTTCTGAGGTGACTTTTTACCAAGTATAACCAGACCGGCACTTGTTCCAAGCCACAACTCACCGTTATCGTTGGCCTCAATATCCAGAATGGCCGCATTAGCAATCTTATAAATCTCCGGATGATCAATTATTTTTCCATCGCGAAACTCAAACAGATTGCGATCGGAGCCAAGCCAGAGACTCGTACCAATCCATTTTAATGACCATACGGTATTGCCGGGCGTGTGATTGGGTGTGATGGTCGTCATTCGGTGGCCGTCCCACTGGCTTACGCCATTGTCGGTCGCAATAAACACGCGACCCTGGCCATCTCCCGTCACCGCGTTGACCACGTTATAGACAAGACCTTCTTTCATCGTAAAGTTGTATATGCGTTGATTCGGTATTTTGACGAGGCCGCCCCCGTCGGTACCGATCCAGATAATTTCTTCGCGATCCTGATAAATACGCTGACACCGATTGGATGAAAAATTTTCGTCCGTCAGAAAGTTCTCACAGACTCCATTTTTGAAACGGGCAAATCCCAGTTCCGTCGCCAACCAGATCGTTGAATCCTTTGCCACGCAAAATGTGTTTATTCCGGCATTACGTAGTCCGGTTTTGGCCGTCAAAATGGAATTGAAGTATTTTCGAGGATTGCCAATATCTTTTAAGAATTTATCGGTGGACAGAAGAACTAATCCCGAATCGGTGGCAAATAACAAGTTCCCTTCGACGTCTTCTTCGCACTCTCGAACGGATCCACCCAAATAGCCTTCACGCCGTGAAAGGAATCTAAACTCAGAACTATACGCGTTGTTCTCAAAACCAAGAAACGCAATACCATCCCGCCCGGAAAACCACATATTGCCTCGACGATCCATGTAACTGTCATGAAACGGATGAGTCAAACTATCGTTGAAATATTTTTTGATGGTATCCGCGCTCATCATGGCCAGTCCTACCTCCGAAGGAAACCATAATCTTCCAAGTCGATCTTTGGTGATCTTCCAAATTGTTCCGCCAAGCGTATCTTTGGGAAAATTTTTGAATGTGCGGCCGTCAAATACGGAAACCCCGTCATCCGTCGTCGCCCAAATACGGCGGTCTACATAAGAAATCGAACGAATAACACTATTGGGTAACCCATCTTCCTTTGTATACCAGAGGTACTCTATACCGTCGTAACGGGCAAGTCCTCCCGCCGTTGCAAACCACATATAGCCGTCGTCATCCTGAAGCATGTCCCACACCTGAGGATGAGGAAAGCCGCTATTCAGATTATAATATTTTTGATAAAGTTGCTGCCCCTGAAGGAAGAAAAAAAAAGGCGCAAGGATGGTGATAAGACTAAGTCGCAAGATCATATTCAGGCTTGTTACTTTTTTGAATATATGAGGGCTAAAATCGAAATGCAATTGATAAGCGGATCAAGAGCAGTAGCCGATTAAGTACCAATTCATTTTTGAACATTATGCTTTTTTTTACTATGCTCCGATGTCAAACTCGTGCGTTACTCATAACCAGGGAAAGGAACTATCATGGATCGGGTCATTCAACATATCAATGAAAGTCGCGAACGCTATATCGAAGAACTCAAATCGCTTCTTCGCATTCCGAGCATCAGCACTAATCCGGACAACAAGGCGGATATTGAAAAGTGTGCAACGTTTATCGCGGATCACATGACGAGCATCGGTCTTCAAAATGTAAAGGTCATGCCGACCGGCGGCCATCCTGTAGTCTATGGCGACTGGCTCCAGGCTCCGGGCGCTCCAACAATTCTTTTTTACGGTCACTACGATGTTCAACCTGTCGATCCTCTCAATTTGTGGAATTCCGGCCCTTTTGACCCGGTCCTAAAAGACGGTTACATTTGGGCGAGAGGTTCCGCCGACGATAAAGGACAAGTTTTCCTCAACCTCAAAGCTGCGGAAGCCCACCTTAAAACGAATGGTAAACTGCCGGTGAATGTAAAATTTCTTATAGAAGGCGAAGAAGAAATCGGCAGTATCAATCTCGATAAATTCCTGGCAGAAAATACATCGCTGTTGAAAGCGGACGTGGCATTGATCTCCGATACGTCCATGTTTGATGACGGAATTCCGTCCATCGCGTACGGCCTTCGCGGTCTTTGTTATATGCAGGTGGATTTAACAGGACCCAACCACGACTTGCACTCCGGCACCTACGGCGGCGCCGTGGGCAATCCGATCAATGAACTGGCGATCATGATTTCCAAATTGAAAGATAAAAACGGCAAAATTTTGATTCCCGGCTTTTATACTAAGGTAAAGCCTCTGTCAAAAAAGGAGCGCGATGCTTATAAAAAATTGCCATTCAATAAGAAAGCTTATTTCAAAGAACTCGCGATCAAAGAGTCCTTTGGTGAAAAGGGATATTCTATTCTGGAGCAAGTGAGCGGTCGTCCGACGCTTGACTGCAATGGCATCTGGGGCGGATTTCAAGGCGAAGGTGCAAAAACCGTACTCCCTTCAAAGGCCGGCGCAAAAATCTCTATGCGCCTTGTTCCCAATCAAACACCCAAACAAACAGCCGTGCTTTTTGAGAAGTTTTTGAAAAAGATTTGCCCGAAAACCATGCAACTCAAAGTGACCGAGCTCCACGGCGGCGATCCTGCGATGACGGACATTGATACGAAAGAAATGAAAGCGGCGGAAATTGCCATTCACAAAGTGTTTAAGAAAAAACCTCTTTTCACACGTGAAGGCGGTTCGATACCGGTTGTCGCTTCACTCAATCGTATTCTCGGACTTAAGACCATCATGATGGGTTTTGGCCTTGATTCCGACGCAATCCATTCGCCCAATGAACGATTCAAACTGGATAATTTTCATAAGGGCGTTCAGAGTGTCGCGTATTTTTATGATGAATTATCCAAGGTCAAATAACCATGGGTAGAACATTTGCCATTGATGGCAGTAATCTGACAATCGAAAATCTTGCGGAGATTCTGCGTGAAAGTGTTACGGTAGAATTATCCGCATCTGCCAGAAACGCCATTCAAAAATCACGCGATACGATTGAAAATATTGTCGCTTCGGGGCAAGTCGTGTACGGCGTGAATACCGGATTTGGAAAATTCAGCGACGTTAAGATTTCGGACGAAAATATCGAAACGCTGCAAACCAATCTTGTTCGCAGTCATGCTTCGGGTGTTGGAGAACCCTTTGATCAGGAAATCGTACGCGCCATGCTGATTCTAAAGGCCAACGGTCTTTCCAAAGGCTTCTCCGGCGTGCGTCTTGAGGTTGTCGAACTTTTACTCTCGATGTTTAATAAAGGCGTGACCCCTGTCATCCCGCTAAAAGGTTCCGTCGGATCGAGCGGCGATCTTGCGCCGCTCGCGCACCTAACGCTCGTGCTCATGGGCGAGGGCGAAGCATTTTATAAAAACGAACGACTGCATGGCGATGAAGCTCTCAATCGCGCAGGATTAAAACCCATCTCGCTCAAATCGAAAGAAGGTCTTGCGGTACTGAATGGCACGCAAACCATGACCGCGACGGCGGCGATTAACCTCATCCACGCGCAAAATATCATCGAATGCGCGGAAATTCTCGGCGCGATGAGTGCGGAGGTTTTACTATGTACACCTTCCGCGTTTGATGCGCGAATTCAGTCCGCGCGCGGGCAAGTCGGTCAAATCGAATCTGCGAAGAAACTACGCGAACTAGTCAAGGACAGTCCCCTCGTCCAGTCGCATCTCGATTGCAAAAAAGTTCAGGATGCCTACAGTATTCGCTGCATGCCGCAAGTTCATGGTGCCAGCCGTGACACCGTCGCCTATGTCAAAACGATCGTGGAGCGCGAGATGAATGGTGCGACGGATAATCCACTCATTTTTACCGAAACGGGCGAAGTGATTTCCGGCGGTAATTTTCACGGACAACCGGTTGCGCTTGTCATGGATTTTCTTTCGATCGCGATGTGCGAAATTGGAAATATTTCTGAACGACGCACGGCTTGGATGATGGATCCGCATTTGAATGACGGGCTGCCTGCGTTTCTCGCCAAAGACGGCGGACTCAATTCCGGCTACATGATTGCTCAATACGCCGCTGCCGCGCTCGTTTCGGAAAATAAATCGCTCGCGCATCCCGCCAGCGTCGACTCTATACCGACATCGGCTAATAAAGAGGATCACGTCAGTATGGGCACGATCGGCGCGCGCAAGTGCAACCAGATCATCGAAAATGTGGAGAATGTGCTCGCGATTGAATGGCTCTGCGCGTCGCAGGCCGGCGATTTCAGAAAGCCGATTGATTTTGCACCACGAACGAAAAAAGCCTACGAACTCTTGCGTGCGAGCGTTCCTCCGCTCGAAAAAGATCGTCAGACCAGCACGGATATTCGCAAAGCATTTGATATTCTGAGTGATGGAAAATTGGTGAAGGCGGTGTGGGGATAGCCAATCGCCCCCCTTGGGCCAAACTCAGGGCATGCCTGTCTCCCGCGCCTTGCAAAGGCGGGGGCAGTTCTTTCTAATCATGATTCTGCAATACGGTGAGGCGGGGGGCGGTTGTCGTACACTACGCAACTTTTAATAGCGACTCCGGCGGAATTCCAAGTTTCAAATACAAGTTTCGAATCATATTTACG
>JANNSF010000123.1:0-3454 GCA_031402315.1 bacterium
GAATTAAGCCTGTACTCCAATATTGCCGGCGTAGATTTGCGATCGTGCAACGCTCCGCCGTAAATCACCGAGTCACGGCCAATATACACTTTACGAATAAGGGCATGAAAATCCTTACCATTGTTCTTCCCGATTTTGGAATCGTATCGGAGGAGCCCGTCTACCCCGCCAAACCACACCACGCTATCACTTTCGGGATATATTGCGGAGACTTGAAAATCAGAAAATCGCAGGAATGACCTTCTTTCCATTCGGTACGATGGGGTGTTTTGAAGAGCAGCCTTGAGCGTCTCGCCACGGCCGACATTTATCCATACGTCGCCTGTTTCGTCTTCAACGATAAGCTTCGAAGACTCTCCAAAAGAGAGATTTCTAAATGTTGAATCCGGAGCAAACGTATTGCTCTTTTCTTCATAGCGGAAAAGGTTATTCCTTCCGGCAAAAATCTCATGCCCCGCGATCGAGAAAACATAAACTCCGCCCTTGGACAACCCTTGTTCAACTCCAAACTGATCCAACCTCCACTCTCGCTCATTGGCAGCCTTTGACGATGAGAGACCAAAGAAAGTTGGCGGTGTCAGGTGCAAAAGCCCGTTGAACCGGGTTCCGAGCCACAATGCTCCGTCTTTGCTTTCTACTATTGTGCGAATGTCATCTTTGATTCCCGCGACCTTTCCACCGTCTACCCATTTACCATTTTCATATTTGAGAATTGCGAGTCCTCTAAATAATCCAACATAAATCCGATTGGAGTCCCGATGTGAGCGCCACAAGAAACTGCTCTCGCCTTGCTTTTGTATCAACGTCAATTTATCACCTGCAATCTCGTAAACACCGTCACCGGTCGCAACAAGCAGCGAATTACCCGCGGAAACAAACGACCAACTCTGCACCGCGATACCTGGGATGGGCTTAAATTCCGCCGTCACCTTGCCGATACTTGGCAAATACAAATAGTACACACCCACTCCGGTGGCTGCATAAAGCATTCCTCTATGCCGTATTATGCTTTGGACATAGCTCTTAATCCCTGCTTGCTCTGCAAACGTTGTCAAGGGTGACGCAATTTCTACCCGCGAGATTCCTTTATTTTGTGCTAGCCACAATCCATGTTGAGCATCGGAGAAAGCAAACAAAATGGTGTTGTCTTGCAACCCTGATGTTTTGTCCAGTATCTTAAGCAAATGACCGCGCTTATCAAGGATGACCGCTCCACCCAGTATCGTAGCCAATGCAAAAGTTCCACCGGGCAGGACGATGCCATTATAGATTTGATTTTTTATCAGGAATAAATCGGATTCCGTGTGAAACGGTGTCGCCGAAGCGCCATCAAACAAAAATAATCCTTTGGCTCTTGTTCCAATCAATATCCTACCTGGCTCGTAGCTCAACATGGTATAAATAAGTTCATTGGAAAATTTATCACCATCCGGCACCGGCCGCAATGAATCGCCATGAAGCATCATGAGCCCAATTTGCGGCTGCAATACAAAAAGCTTGTCGTCAACGAGAAATGACCGGTGAAAAGTAGTTTTTGGGGTCAATATAGTCATGAGGCCCGAAGTCGGATTCCAATAAAACAACTTTCCGATGGTCTGAAAATATACGCCTCCTCGCGTGGCATATGTTTTCCATACATCCGAAAAATCACCGTATTCCGCCGGTACCTTGTCACGAAGAGACAAGAATTGTAACTGTCCTATAGAATCCGGAGCCAGATATCCAAATTCACCGCTGGCGCCAACCCAGATTGTTCCGCCACTATCTATGGCGAGAGAGCGCACAACGGTATGATTGGTCGTCGGAATTTTTCGCCAGGATACACCGTCGTATTCAAGCACCCCTTCGGCATTTCCAAAATACATGAGCCCGCGCTTGTCCTGAACGATTGCCCAGTTCTGGCTTTCGGCTTGGTATTCTTTCTGACTGTAGTTTCGCAGATAGGGCATACCTCGCTCGCCCTGAGCATGTAGGAAAAGAGGGAACAGGATGAAAAATATCAACCAATTAAATTTTGCCGTAAAATACGATCGGTCAATCATCAGTTTGTCTCGGCAGTTATTACCGTCTCGGGCATAGACTTACAATAAATTTCATTCGACAACAAGATAATCTATTAACGGAAAAAAGAAGCTATAGTAATCATAGACAAGAAAAATATCAGATTGGTATCGAAAAACTAAAGGTTGAGCCCTTACCGTGTTCACTGGTCACCCAGACGCGGCCGCCATGGATTTCCACAATTTTTTTAACAATGGCGAGGCCAAGCCCTGTACTTGATTCGTCACCTGTGGGGCGGGCGCTCAATTTCGTAAAAGTCGTAAAGACCTTTTTCAGGTCCTCCGCCGTCAAACCCTGGCCGCTATCCTGAACGTGGATGTAAATTTCGGATTCAACGGTTTCACCGAAGAGTCGCACGGATCCATTGGAATGGGTATACTTTATCGCATTACTCAGCAGGTTATCGACAACCGATGCAATTTTGAGGTGATCCACCTGTACCATCGGCAAGGCCTCAAGAGGCTCCAGCGAGAGGCGAATATTTTTTTGCTCCGCGCGGCGCGCATGCAAAGGAAATATTCCCTTCACTATGGCGGCCACACGTTCCGAACTCTTCTCAAGCCTGACTTTGCCGGATTCGATGGACGCGATGTCCAGAATTTCACCTATAAAGAAAGACATATGCCGCGCAACCGTATCAACTTTACCAAGGTCCTTTAAGAGATCTTCTTTCCCGCTGTGACCGGCCTGAATATCGGACATGACAAGCTCGGTATAACTCATAATAGCCGCGAGCGGGTTTCTCAGATCATGGGCGACAATACCCAGGTATTCATTCTTTTGATCGTTAAGACTCTCGAGTTGTTGATTTTTCTGTGCCAGTTCATCGTTGATCACGGCAATTTTTTTGGCGTTCTCAATTTCTAAATGCTGGGATTTAGCCTGGGCCTCCGCCGCTAGGGCCCGCAATTCGGTTTCTTTTACGCGCGCCTCTTCTTTCTGTTTTTCAATAATCAAACGGGCTCGCGCTTTGGTCTTGGCAGTTTGAAATCGAATGACGCCAACGATCAGCGCGGAAAAAAGTACTGCGTAGAAAGCCTTGCTCCACCATGTCCACCACCAAGGAGCCGTTATCACAACTTGCAACGCTACGCCTTCTTCATTCCAAATGCCGTCGTGATTCGAGCCTTTAACGCGAAATGTGTAAGAACCCGGATCGAGATTGGTGTACGTCGCAAATCTTCGTTTCGCGTCAGTATAGGTCCAGTCCTTGTCAAATCCTTCCATCTGGTACGCGTATTTGCTTTTTTCAGGCTGCACATAGTCCAGGGCCGAAAACTCCAGAGTAAAAACAGATTGGTGATATGACAATGTCAATTCAGTTGCTTCGGTAATAGAAATTGGTAAAACAAAGTTCTGATAGTCTGCGCCAATTTTGACGGGTTTGTTAAAT
>JANNSF010000124.1:0-15354 GCA_031402315.1 bacterium
CGCAGGCTTAAGCCTGCGCCTACCAAGTTATTTTACAAAACCTGGAGGATTTCGAACGCCATTTCGAAACGATTGAAAGGAGGCATGACATAAATACCATCCACCATAGATTTAGTAGGTACACACTATTCTCCAATTTGCACGCAGGCTTAAGCCTGCGCCTACCAAGTTATTTTACAAAACCTGGAGGATTTCGAACGCCATTTCGAAACGATTGAAAGGAGGCATGACATAAATACCATCCACCATAGATTTCGCTTCTTTCAAAAATTCACGTGCAATTTTGACGCCTTCGTCCTGACCACGATCCCCCGCACGAACCATTCGTTCTCGAATACTCTCCGGTATTGTAATATCGGGGATTTCATGATGCATAAAACTTGCATGCTTAGCATTCTTCAAAGGCATTATGCCGACCAGAATCGGTATTTTTCCGCGGTATTTTTTGGAAAAAGCCTCCAGGGGCTTGATGTCGTACAAAACCTGCGTCATGGTAAAATTCGCGCCGGCGGCTATTTTTTCCTCATAACGATCATCTTCGCGCGCCAGATCCACGGCCGTCGGATTGGCCGCCACGGCCTGATAGAAATTAGTTTTGGAGCCGATGGATTTATTGGCCAGGTCAATTCCGTTATTTAAATTGGAGATTAATTTCGTCAGGCCGATCGAATCCACATCAAATACGCCCGTCGCGCTCGGATAATCGCCCACGAGCGGCGGATCACCGGTAATACTAAGGATCGTGCGAATTTGCATGACGTGGGCACTCATGAGTTCGGACTGCATGGCAATCAGATTTCGATCGCGGCAGGAAAAATGCAAAATTGTTTCGATCTGTACGCTTTGCTTGATCAGTCCGGCCATCGCAAGCGGCGTCATGCCCGCTTTCGCCAGCGGGTTGTCCGCAATATTAATGGCGTCGACCTGATGACGACGGCAAAGCACCGCGCCTTCGATAACTTTGTCGTAATTCAGACCACGCGGGGGATCCAGCTCCACACTAATAACAAATTTTTTCGCCTGAAATTTTTCAATCAGAGAGGAGTGCAGCGAATGCGCCGATACTTCCGCTTTAGGTTCCTCTATTTCTATAACGCGTACGACGGATTTGTCTATTTTTTTCGGCGCCTGATCGCCAATCGCTTTACGAATTTGCCGAATGTGATCCGGCGTGGTTCCGCAACAACCGCCGATAATTCCGGCGCCGGCGGCAACAAACATTTTCGCGTAATCGCCGAAATAGTCCGGCGAGGCAAGATACAGATATCGTCCGCCGACGTAACGCGGCAAACCGGCATTGGGCTGAATGGAAAAATGCAGATTTTCGACGGCGTTCATTTTTTCCAAAACTTCAAGCAGCGCCTGCGGCCCGACGGAACAATTAGCGCCGACAATATTTGCCCCGAGCGATTGCAGTGTGCGCGCGACTTCAACGGGTTTATTTCCCATCAGCGTTTTTGCTTCGTCGTTGAATGTCATTTGCGCAATAATCGGAAGCGATGTGGCGGAACGCGCACCGATAACGGCCTGCTTGGCCTCTTCAAGATCACCGATCGTCTCGAGCATAATCACATCGGCGCCGGCATCGGATAAAATTTTGGCCTGTTCGGCAAAATATTTTTGCGCCTCTTCTCGCGTAATTTTTCCAATGGGCTCCAGAGGCTTACCCAGCGGACCCATGGCGCCCGCTACAAATATCTTTCGCCTTAATTTTATGGATTGTTCTTCAGCGATTTCCTTCGCCAATTTTACGCCGGCGGAATTGATGGATTCAATTTTCTCTTCGAGCCCGTGGTGGGTGAGGCGAAAACGATTGCCGCCAAACGTGTTTGTTTCCAGAATATCAGCGCCCGCTTCGGCGTAAGCACGGTGAATCTCCCGAACCATTTCGGGGTGCGATAAATTGATCTCGTCAAAACAGTGATCGAACGAGATGCCGCGCTCGTAGAGCATTGTGCCCATCGCACCATCGCAGACGAGGACCTTGTTTTGTAATGTTTCTAAAAAATTCATGCCCGTAAATTTAATTCTACTGTCATCGATTGCATTCTGAAGCATAATAAAGTATTTCGCTTAGGCGTGCAAATTTTTTTTGGACGCAATGTTTCTGTAAGGATTAGTAGACGAAGGCCTTCCCAAAGAATCCTGTAGATAGCCTTCGCGATACGTAATCGTTTACGAATCCTAAGGATTCGGCTACCATTTCTGTAAAGCATTGGCAGGAAATTGTATTTGGAATTTTTGCCGTTCTGACTATTTTCCTACATGAGAAAAATTCTATTCCCGTTTTTTGGATTCCTCACCATTTTTTCCGCGCATGCACAAGACGCCGATTCCGTCAAGCGATCGTTTGCCGTCTATCCCATTATTTTCTACACACGGGAAACCCGTCTGGGCGGCGGGGCGGCGGGTGCATGGTATTGGCGGCGAATGGACCATTCCGAAAAGCCGGCCAATCTCACGACGCAGACGATTTATACGCAAGAAAAACAATTTGTCCTGAGTTTTTTCGGCGATCGGTATTGGAAGAAAAATCTTTACCACGGCAATGGATTTCTGCTGTTTCAAAAATATCCCACGACCTTTTACGGCATAGGAAATAACACCAAACTTGACCAGTCGGAACGGTACACGCCGCTTTCAACGAGCGGTAATTTTCATTTTGAAAAACAATTTTTTCCTGATGCGTATTTCGGCGGACAGTTTCAATGGAACCAAACAAAAATCATCGACCGCCTCACGGGTGGGATACTTGATTCTGCACGTATCACCGGATGGGATCGTGGAGTGGCCATCGGCGTGGGTTTCACCGCGACGCTTGATTCTCGGGATGATGTCCAGTTTCCCCGTTATGGGCACTTTGTTTATGGATCGGCTATTCCATTTTTCGGATACCGGTTCAATCGTTTGATCATGGATGCGCGAACCTACCATTCATTTTTTCGAAAGGACGCGCTCGCGCTACAATTTTATGGAAGTTTTATGTCGGGTAAACCCCCGTTTTATATGCTATCCTCGCTGGGCGGCGCGTATCTGATGCGGGGCTATTACTATGGGCGCTACAGCGATCGGCAGATGGTGATCACGCAAGCGGAATACCGTTTTCCAATCTGGCGATTCATCGGCGCGGGGATATTTGGCGGCTTCGGCGACGTGGCCCATGATATTAACGGATTTAGAATATCCCAAATTAAGTATTCTTATGGGGGAGGCTTGCGCGCAAATATCAGCGAAGATGCGATTTGGAATTTTCGTTTGGATTTCGGCTGGGGAAGGAACTCTTCAGCGTTTTACATCGCAATTGGAGAAGCGTTCTAGCAATGATCAATGAACAATGAGCAGTATTCATTGACCTACAAAACGGGAATATTTTTGAAAAAAATCTTTTTATTCAGCATTGATCTTGAGGACGTTCGTAATGGGATGCCCGACGGGAAAAAGTATAGAGAACGTGTTCCGGAGATGACCGAGCGCTATCTTGAATTTTTGCGCCGGCATGATTCCACATGTACATTTTTTGTTGTCGGTGACGTAGCGGAAACGTACCCCGATCTAATTCGACATATCGCGGCGGAGGGCCACGAGATTGCGCTTCACACGTACCGGCATATTCCGCTGACGCAGCAGACACCGGAAGAATTTGACGTCGATCTCCAAAAAAACGTTCAATCCTTGAGAAACTGCGGCGTCGAAAATATTACCGGATTTCGAGCGCCCGTATTTTCTTTAACGGAAAAATCCAAGTGGGCTTATGACGTTCTGAAAAAAAATGGAATTACGTATTCCAGTTCGGTACTTCCTTCTCACAATCCACTTTTTGGCTGGCCCGGATTCGGTGAGGAATTTCGTCGTGTTGAAAACGGCATCTGGGAATTACCCATGAGCCTATTCCCCACACCGTTTTATACGGCGCCCTGTGCAGGAGGCCTTTACTTTCGCACGTTCCCCTTTTGGTTTTCACGATGGGGATTCCGTTCCCACTGGAAAAAAAATCGGGCTGTTCTGAGCTATTTCCATCCGTACGATATTGATACAGAACAAGAGCATTTTATGCATCCCGGAATCAAAAACAATCGTTTCTATAATAAGATAATGTATTTTAATCGCGACAAGATTTTTGAAAAAATAGAACGGATACTGGAGGACGGTGGGAATATCATGCCCTACCGTGACTATGTGAAAGTACATTTGAATTCTATGCCACCAAGTCACTAAGGCACAAATGAACACAAAGTTTTGGACTAATATTGAAACAACATAGTCACCCATTTGCAAAAACTCAAGATTTGACAAGATTTGCAGACTATTTCTGTCGCTTGAAATTCCCTCCGTTTTTAATTATCGTCATCGTATCGTTTATAAGCATAACAAAGGAATCACGCTCATGAATTCATACCCCGGTGTCATCGTCATTACCGGCGCCAATGGCGGTGTAGGATCTCACCTTGCAGGCTATTTTTTAGAACACGGTATTACTAATATTCTCTGCCATTATAAGTCGGCGCACGATCATCTCGATGTTCTCCTTTCTCAATACGGCCTTGATCCAAAAAAGCACAGTTTTTGCGCCAATCTCACGAATGAAGATGAAGTGGAAAAATTCCGCGATCATGCGGTGAGTCATTTTTCCAAGATATGGGCTGTCATCAATCTGGCCGGAGGTTCGTCCAATGCGATGAGCTGGAAAATGACCCAAACCGATTTTCAAAATATCATGGATATTAATTTACTTACAACCTTTCTCACCTGCCGCGCCTTTATTCCGCATCTGCGTGAAAATGGAAACGGCCGTATTATTACCATTACAAGCGTGTTAGGGTTTACCGGTGTCGTGGGTGCCGCCCACTATTGTGCCGCCAAGGCCGCGGTGATGGGATATACCAAAGCGCTTGCCCAGGAACTTGCGCCGAAAAAGGTCACGGTCAATGCGATTGCCCTCGGGTATTTTGAATACGGACTTATCCATGACGTTCCTCCGCCCATGCTGGATGAAATCAAATCGCGCATTCCGCTCAAACGGCTTGGCAACATTCAGGAAATTGCCGGTATGATGGAATTTCTTTTGTCTGAAAAGGGCGCGTACACCACAGGCCAGGTTTTACAAATCAATGGCGGTCTCAACGGATGAGTATCTCGCTTTTTCCATTTGATCACCGAGCGTCACTCGCGGCACAGAGAAAGCTTTTCCGACTATGCTTCCCCGAGAATGAAGGTTCCCCGATCGTCACGGACGATCATTATTTTTGGAAATTTCATTCGTTCCCATCCGAGACGAATTCCTTTGAATATGGGTTATCCGAAGGTAGTGAGCTCTTGGGATATTACGCGGCGATCCCATATCGCTACAAAATGGGTGGTACGGAATACACAGCCGGTATGGTCTGTGATGTGATGACACATCCTGAAGCGCGTGGTAAGGGGCTTTTTACAAAAATCGGCTTTTTTGCAACGGATGATTTACAAAAGTCGGGAATTCACTTCACCACCGGATATCCGATTCGTCCTGAGGTAATTCCCGGCCACATCAAAGTTGGTTGGAAAATTTTGTTCGATCTGCCGATGTACATGCGTTTTTTGAAAAGCAATGCGTCCCTCGCTGAAAAAAAACTGGGCTGGCTCGCTCCGCTTGCCAATACTGCGTTTGCGGGATATAACCTACTCTTGACCAAACGCATCTCGAGCCATGCTACGATCAATACGTTGACGCGCGAACAGTTTCTCGAACTCCCCGACTACGAGAGTTTCTTCAAAACCTGGTCCGCCGCACGTGTGAATGTACTGCTCAAGTCAAAAATATTTCTGTCATGGCGTACCGGTGCGCCCGGAACGACTTATCAATTCACCACGGTTCGCAAAAACAATCAATTGTCTGCGCTCGTCATCACACGCAAGACGATACTTCAAAATGTGCCCTGTCTCGCCGTGCTGGACTGGATGGTATTGCCGGACGCGGAGGAGTGTCAGGGGGCGCTTCATCAGACCCTTTACAACTTGTCGAAAAAATTGGGTGTCGAAGCGCTGGTGACCATGATGAATCCAAGTTACGCCAGAGAGACGCAATTATTTTCAAACGGTTTTATTCGCTCGCCTTTCAAGTTTTCGCTAATCGTCAAAAAGCTGGACCCTCACGTTGAAGATGAAAAATTACAGCCTGAAAAAAATTGGTCGCTCATGTGGGTCGATTCCGACGATTTGTAGTTTTGTGTCCCTGCAACGACCGGCAGATTTATATAACTTTAAAACCCAATATTTGTAAAGGAGCATGGCTTATGAAACCTATTCAATTCAGCGCCCTGGTTTTTTTGATCGGATTTCAAATTAATGCGCAAAGTGCAGACACAACCTGGAAAAAGGGCGGAACGACCGGCCTCAATTTTTCGCAAGTCGGATTAAAGCATTGGGCGGGCGGCGGCGATAATTCGCTCGCCTTCAGCGGATTGCTCTCTCTATACGCGAATTACAAATTTGAAAAAACGACATGGGACAATAGCCTAGAACTTGGCTATGGTCTGGTCAAGCAAGGTGACTTGGGCGTCCGCAAGAGCGACGACAAGATCATTTATGTGGGCAAGTATGGTCGCGACTTCACCGGAGATTGGAAATATTCAGGACTGCTTGATTTCCGTTCTCAATTTGCAAGCGGATACGACTACAGTAAGTCGCCAAAAACTACAATTTCAAAATTGATGGCACCGGCGTATCTGACGCTGGCCCTTGGTGCGGATTATCGCCCGAGTGATAAATTTTCGGCGCTTATTTCTCCCATCACCGGTAAAGCAACATTCGTCACCGACAAAAAATTATCCGATGCCGCCGCGTTTGGCGTGGATTCCGGAAAAACGGTTCGAACGGAATTTGGCTGGTTCATCAATAGTCAATACAAAAGCACCGTCATGACCGGTATTGATTTCACATCCAAACTCAATTTGTTTTCAAGTTATCAGGATATCAAACATGTAGACGTCAATTGGGAAAATCAGCTTTTGATGAAGGTCAACCAGTATGTGAGCGCAAGTTTTGCCACACAATTGATTTTTGACAATGACGTTAAAGACGCCCGCTCCGGCAAGGCCGAATGGCAATTCAAAGAAGTTTTGTCCGCGGGACTTTTGTATAAATTTTAGTCTCTAACCACCAAAAGGAGATTTATCATGGGCATGCTCAGTGAATTCAAAGCTTTTGCTTCGCGCGGCAATGTCGTCGATTTGTCGGTTGGAATTATCATCGGAGGAGCGTTTGGAAAAATTGTGTCCTCGGCCGTCAGCGATGTTCTGATGCCGCCGCTTGGGCTCGCAATCGGGGGGCTTAATTTCACCGATCTAAAATTTG
The DNA here is from genome assembly GCA_031402315.1 of bacterium. GTDB lineage: Bacteria > CLD3 > CLD3 > SB21 > SB21 > JANNSF01. The sequence goes on from JANNSF010000124.1 coordinate 7,330, forward strand.
CAATGAAGGACGCGGTTTGGGATGCAACCGGAAAGATGTCCTCCCCTGCGGTTACGATTAACTACGGAAATTTCCTTCAGACCTGCGTGGATTTTATCATCATCGCGTTCGCGGTATTTATGATTATTCGGGTGATCAATCGCTTTCAGGCCAAACAGGCTGAGGCCCCTGCCCCGCCTTCCAAACAAGAGATTTTACTTACGGAAATTCGCGATTTACTTAAGTCTCGATAGCCACGGCCTTCCGCAAATAATTCGATAGTACCCCATCTTCATGGGATGGTGCTTACCATGACAACGAGTTACATTTCCTGCAATACTTAATTAGGAGACCACATCATGAAACAAAAACTTATCCTTTGCATCGTAGGGCTCGTCGTTTTGCCCCATCTCTTACTATCCCAAAAAATTAAGATCGGAAAAAACGAGGTCGGTAAAAAGGAAGTCAAGGAACAAACGACTACGACACCTGCCGGGCAATTCAAGGTGGGCGATGTGGCAGAAGGTCTGGAAACAGACGGCAAATGGTATAAAGTGGATATTCTAAAAGTCGAGCCGGGCAAATATTTCATTCATTGGCAGGGGTTCAAGGCACAATACGACCGTTGGATTGAATCAGGAAAAGTACGCGCTATCGGATCCACCACATCATCTTCATCCGCTGCTTCGGCGACAACTGCAGCGTCTACCAGTACTTCATCGGGTATAACAGGCTCGTCGACTGGTTCCGCGATAACTAAAAAATATTCAACCGAAGAAGGTGGATTCAATGTAGGTGAATATGCGGAGGGTCTGGACAGAGATGGAAAGTGGTATGAAGTCAAAATTGAAAGAGATGGAGAGAATGAGCTCTTTGTCAAAAAAGAAGGTTATAACGGTTTTTGGATAAAAAGAGCGAACCTAAGGGTCAAAGGCTCAGTCCCCGCCGCTGAGCCTCTTGTATTAAAAAATGGAGATCGAATTCATGCTTTTAAATATAGTGATTGGAAACCGGCAACAATTACCAATATCACTGAAGCCGCCGGTCAAAAGAAATATTCTGTTAAGTTTGATGGGGGCACTCAAGACGAGATGAAAGAAGACCAAATTCGCATATACAATTTCAGCGGTGTTAATCCTAGAGCTGGCGAGTATGTGCGCGTTTGGTATAGTGGAAATGATTCGTTGGACACGCCGATTGCAGCCATCAAGGACGGAAAACTCATGATCGCGTATGGTAGCTATGGCGCAACCTGGTTGGCATTTGACGACAAAAAAATTCGTAATGATAAGGTCGCGGGGGAAGTTGCCGCATCAAAAAAAATGCAGATCGCCTTTTTTGAGGAGTGTAGCAATTATGCGCATTCCGTTTTCGCTTTCGCACGAATGATCAACCCAAAATTAGTGCTTTACAATCAAAATAGAGCGGATCCGCTTTCCGCAGAAGTGCCCGGAATCATGAAAGATCTGGACGCGCTAGATGCCATTATCAAAGCCAAATACGCTAATATTCAAAACACGGAAGAAACGTGGACGGACGAATTATCAAAAAATCCCGGAACGTGGAGAGAGACCTGCGAACGTCGTAAAGAACTAGGCTTCAAATTCGTCGAAAAAGACGTGACGGAACAAATAGGCTATTTGACCAACGATCTCAATAAAGACTATGAAGGCATACGTGTCCACGAGGGGCAAGGTGGCGTGACGTATCTCACAAGTTCGACGGTAATGTGGGATATTATTGAAAAAGACGGTAAGTCTACCCGCCCAAAACTGCAGGAAAAAATCAGAGTTCTTGCCGAAAGCGCCAAGGTTGCCGGATTCAACGCTGACGCTATGATCAAGCAATTCTGGGAGCTCTTTGACGGGATGAAGGCCAAAGCGGTTACGAAAATTGGTCAGATTGCACCGGCGGCGAACTCAATCGGCAAGTTCAAAGACGCCGCCGTCGAGGAATTTGGTAAGCGTTCCGTCATGAGTAATCACCCGGGCTCCGTTATTCTCAGGACGGGCGTGATTTCACCGGATTGGAAAATTGTGACTAATGCTTTTGGAGTACCTAAATATCGTTCCAAAGATGCTGAGATTTCCTGGCGCCTGCCCAGCGGCCGATGCGTTTATACAGTCTATTACTTTACCCAGGATTATAATGGCGGAAATTACGGCGCCGGATACTTATGGGGCGGCGACCTGGGCGCAGGATATCAAAAATGCCAGTAACATAATTCTCGCTGTACAGAGGAGTGGAAACAAAGCCCCGGCACTACGTGTTGGGGTTTTGTGATTTTTGGTGTGAGTTAATAGCAATATTGCATGTCATTGCCGTAAAGACAATATTATGACGTTGCCCCATACAGAAGGATACGTTCTGAATATTTCAAAAAATAAAATTCTGCTTACCGGCGTTACCGGGTACATAGCCCATCGATTGTTACCCGTTCTGTTGAAAGACGGGCATGAAGTCGTATGTTGCGTGAGGGACAAGAATAGATTTAACATCCAATCGTTTTCGTCCGAACGCCTGAGCGTGATTGAAGTTAATTTTTTGGACCAAAAAAGTTTGGCCCGCATACCGGATGATATTGACATCGCGTATTACCTCATTCATTCCATGTCAACACAAACCGGCGATTTTGAAAATATGGAAGAAGTATGCGCAAAAAACTTTAGGGATCGCCTTCAAGAGACCCGTGCTCAGCAAGTCATTTATCTTAGCGGCATTATTAACGAAGCGGAATTATCAAAACACCTTTCGTCGCGTAAGAAAGTTGAAGAAATTTTAGCCGGCTCGACCTTCGCGCTGACGACTTTACGATCCGGCATCATCGTCGGTTCCGGCAGCGCCTCATTTGAAATCATTCGCGATTTAGTCGAAAAACTGCCCGTCATGATTACGCCGCGCTGGCTGAAAACGAAATGTCAACCCATTGCGATTCGAAACGTCCTTGAGTTTTTATGCGGTGTAATCGGTAACATAAAAACCTATAATAAAAGTTATGATATCGGCGGTCCCAGCATTTTAAGCTACAAGGAAATGCTGTTGCGTTTTGCCCATATAAGGGGCCTCAAGCGGCGAATATTTGTTGTGCCGGTTATGACTCCGAAAATTTCATCGTATTGGCTATATTTTGTCACGGCCACATCCTTCACCTTAGCCAAAAATCTGGTGAGCAGCATGAAAATCGAAGTGATTTGCAGGGACAATAATCTAGCTTCTATGCTTGGTATTTCCTTGATTGACTATGACACGTCGCTAAGACTTGCGTTTGACAAGATCGAACAGCACCAGGTACTGTCCAGCTGGAAAGATGCGCAAACCAGTGATATTTTAGAAAAAGGCATTTCACAATATATCGAGGTTCCGGTCAACGGTTGTTTTAGGGATTCTCGACAGATTAGAATTAAATATCCGGAACGTGTTTTGGAGAGAATCTGGGCGATTGGCGGAAAAACAGGCTGGTACTATGGGAACTGGCTTTGGGAGATCAGAGGAATTTTGGACCAATTATTCGGCGGTGTGGGAATGCGCAGGGGACGGAAAAGTGATACGGAAATTTCGCCCGGTGAGGCGCTTGACTTCTGGAGAGTTCTTCTGGCCGATAAGGAAGAAAAACGCCTGCTCCTGTATGCGGAGATGAAATTGCCCGGCGAAGCCTGGCTGGAATTTAAGATCAACAAAAACGACGTCCTTATTCAAACAGCCACGTTCAGACCACTTGGAGTCTTGGGAAGAATTTATTGGTATGCTGTATTGCCATTTCATGGACTCATTTTTAAGGGTATGATCAGAAACATAGCAGGGGTTTGACATGACGTCTTTGTGCCTTTCATCATTAGATCTTTTGGGAAACAAAACATGATAAACTATTATCGCGCTCTTATTCTACTTTCTGCTCTCCTTTCCATGGCAATGACTACCTCACCAGCGCAGGGTAAAGTAACTATCTTTTCGTCCAAATTTCTGCCCGAATCCGTGACGTACAACGGATCGCCAAATCCGAATGAATGCTGGGAATCGGTCGCCTGGGGAGTTCGCATTATTTCCGGCAGGGCTTCTTCATTTTTCACAATGGATTATAAAGACGTCGAGAAAACAAAGGAAAAAGCCGGCGATTCGGAAGTTCTGATCGAAGTGGCTTTTTACGACGAACCCCTTGATGGCAGCGGTGCCGAAGGCCGCGTTATAAAGATTGTTCTGAAGGGTGAAGTGATTTATGAAAGTAAGTAAGATTGTCTATTGAGACACATAAATGGAATTGCGCTTAAAATAAATTTTTGTAAATTTACTTTAAATCTAACAAGGAATAAGAACCATGAAAAAGTGGATATTTGTTTTTTTTGTATGTGTGATGCAATCGAATTTTGCGCAGGTTTCATTTTTTAATATGCCAAACCCGGATATGTTGCCCGCGGTTGGGTATTCCTACATCGAGTACGATCAGTATCAATCGCTGAAAGGAACCGATGCCGTCAATGCGTACGTCGCACGCATGTCGGTGCAAGCGACGCCTTTTCTGGAAGTAGGGGCCAATCTGTGGATGAGCAAAGAAGTGCCCGCCAATCCGGACAAAGTAGTACTCGCAACCAAATGGCGTATGTGGCTATACCAAAGTGAAAAATTTAAAGTAAGTATGTCTCCGGGCAATTGGAGCAGCGTCTATTTCGACAAAAATAAGTCGATGAAGCACATCGTCTACGATTTTGTTGGCTTCACCATGCAGCATACTGAGACCATCTATACGCGCGTGATGGCCGGTGGCTATGGAAAATATTGGAAAGATAATCCGGGCAAAAAATTTACAAATGGATTTTTGGCGGGCTTCGAACAAAGACTTTCCAAAAAGCTCGTTTTTGTAACTGATTATTTTCAAGGGTCGGGAGAAGGATTTGGTCTTGCACCGGGTTTTGTTTATTACGCCATGGATAATGGGAACAATCTTCCAATTTACTTGGCGTATCAGATTGATAACGACACTCGTAAGAATGATCTTATTCTTTTTGAGATTGGGTATACGTTCAAACTTTTTGGAGAGTAGCCCGGACAGTTTTTTGAAGTCTCAGTCGGGTTGGCGATATTCATTTTTTTTCGGCATTTACGCTTTCAATTTTTGCATGGAATTAAGCACGGCGCGAATTTCTCCGTAGCTAGTGTGCTCGCCCAAGGTGTCTTTTAAACCCTTTAATGAGAGCGAACCGTGTTCCTCGATTGCCTTTTTAATCGGTGAAATTTTTTCTTTAGGTACCAGGTCATCCACGCCAAGAGTTCCGTCTAAAATAAAGTGCGCCAAATGTGTTTCAATTGTAGAAACCCCGAGCGTGCGAATCGCCGCAATTTCGACCGGGCTTTTCCCTTCGCGAAAAAGTTTCAAACTTTCCAATTTGGTGTCGGCGGGGCCGCCGGTTTTTGACGCGCGCTCACGCTTCTTCTTTTTTTGATCAATTTTCGAAGATAATTTATTTGTCCGGCAATAGGCCTGAACCATATCCAAAAAAGGCTTTCCGTAACGTTGTAACTTGATTTCACCAAATCCGGAGATCTGTTTGAGCTCCGAAATAGTCTGAGGGAGATACGTTGCGAGTTCTAATAACGTCACATCGGAAAAAATGACATAAGCCGGCACATTGGATTCCGTTGCCAGCCGGAACCGAAGCTGCTTCAATAGCGGTATCAGTCCTTCCTCGTGTTTGGCAACCGTCTGCGCGGCCTCAGCACGGATTATTGATTTGGTAAGCATGACCGGCTCGTTTCCGGTCAATAGCCGGACGCTGACGTCGGTCAATTTCAGTACCGGATATTCGCCTTCCTGTTTTAGATAGCCCAGCGCCAATAATTCACGGATATAACGTTTCCACTCGTCTTTCGTAATGCCCGCGCCAATGCCATACGTTTTAAGTTGACGTTGCGTCTCGCTGATTTTGTCATTTTTTGAGCCGCACAAAAAATCAACGATAAATCCTACTCCGTAATTTTCATGAAGACGGGACACCGCGGATAAAATTTTTTGTGCCATGATCGTTCCGTCGAATTTTTCATGTTGGCTCAAACACACGTCACACGTGCCGCAATGGTTTTCGAACGATTCTCCGAAATAATTGAGCAAATATTTCCTGCGACAAATCCGTGTTTCACAAAAATGGACCATCGCATTCAATTTATTAAGCAAGACGCGCGTTTGCGCCGAGTTATCCTCAATCTCAGAGAATTTTTTTAATTTCATCACGTCGCCGGCTCCATAAAACAACAGCGCTTCACTCTGGAGCCCGTCCCGCCCCGCACGACCCGTTTCCTGATAATAGCTTTCGATATTTTTCGGCAGATCCATGTGAATCACGAAACGTACGTTGGACTTATCAATGCCCATACCAAAAGCAATCGTGGCGACCATAATCTTGATCTGATCTTTGATAAAAAGTTCCTGATGGCGCTCGCGAATATTTTTTTCCAATCCGGCATGATACGGCTTCGCCGAAAAACCGTCTTGCTCCAAATCTTCGGCGAGCCTTTCAACCGACTGGCGCGACAGGGCGTACACAATCCCCGATTCATCCGGATGCTTTTTCAGATACTCCACCATCCGGTCATAAGGATTGGCTTTCGGCTCCACGTAGTAGTGTATATTCGCACGATTGAAACTCGATACAAAAACTCGCGGCTCCATTAAATGTAATTTTTCTAAAATATCTTTTCGCGTCACGGTATCGGCCGTCGCGGTCAGCGCAATGATCGGAGTTGTTGGAAAGAGTTGTTTGAGAATTTTCAGGTTCAAATATTCCGGCCGGAAATCGTGCCCCCATTGGGAAATGCAATGCGCTTCGTCTATGGCGAAAAGTGAGACCTTTTGGGTTTTCAAAGAATGGATGAACTGCAGATCATTCAGGAAAAGTTTTTCCGGAGCCACGTATAGAAGTTTCAGCGTATTTTTTTCAATACGGGAGATTACATCGGCTTGTTCTTTATACGAGAGCGTGGAATTCAGAAAGGCCGCCGAGATGCCGTTTATTTTCAACGCATCCACCTGATCCTTCATCAAGGCAATGAGCGGCGAGATGACCACCGTCAGACCGTCCATCAATAAGGCCGGAATCTGAAAACAAAGCGATTTTCCACCACCCGTCGGCATGAGGACGAAGGCATCCTGCCTATTCATCACCGTATCTATAATGGCTTTCTGATGAAAACGAAATTCCCGAAAACCAAATTGGTGCTGAAGGATGTGAAGCGGAGTGGACTTTGGGTTCAGAACGATCAGCCCGCTTTTAATAATTTTTGCAAGAACTCAACCCATTTGTGAAGTGAAATAACCGCGCCCTCTATATTCGCTGCATTCAAAATGCTGTGATAAAATTAGTTTCTCTTTTCATTGATCATTACTCATTGATCATTGAATTACATATTCCTGCGATACTGTCCGCCAACTTCATAGAGGGCCGCGCTGATTTGGCCGAGCGAACAACACTTCACGGTCTCCATGAGTTCCTCGAATACATTGCCATTCTCCAAAGCCACACGGCGCAGGCGTTTGAGCGCTTCTTTTGATTGGTCGGCGTTCGTTTTGTGAAATGTATTGAGATTGACAATCTGCTGTTCTTTTTCTTCGGTGGTCGAACGAATAAGTTCCGTCGCTCTATTAGATTCGGCGCTGCTCGGGTTGATAAATGTATTGACGCCGATGATCGGGAGTTCGCCGCTGTGTTTTAATCCTTCATAAAGTAGAGATTCTTCCTGAATCTTATTACGCTGATACATCGTTTCCATAGAACCTAATACGCCGCCGCGTTCGGATATACGGTCAAATTCGGCAAGTATCGCTTCTTCGACGAGATCGGTGAGTTCCTCAATGATAAAACTTCCCTGCAGGGAATTTTCATTTTTTGTCAAACCAAGTTCTTTATTGATGATCAGTTGAATTGCCATGGCGCGGCGAACCGAGCCTTCCGTCGGCGTGGTTATCGCTTCGTCGTACGCATTGGTATGGAGGGAATTACAATTATCATAAATCGCCATCAGCGCCTGTAGCGAGGTGCGAATATCATTGAAATCAATTTC
>JANNSF010000125.1:0-3876 GCA_031402315.1 bacterium
GATTTTTGTCATCTTTGGCAATTTGCAGGCGAAACATGGGACGGGCCAGCAGCGAAAACCACTCGGCCAGAAGACTTGGAAACTCTTCCTTCGATCTCAGTTTGTCCGCCCGGTCCAATTCCTTCTGAATCGGTTCGAGGCCCGCTTTCTGAATCGATGATGTGTCCATACCACTGGTATAAAAATCTCCGATTTTTTGCTTATTACTCCCCTTCGGAACATTTTTCTCTGCCGCGGAATTTTCACAAATTTCCTGAACCGATTTTTTAATGTCATCACGAATCATCTCCCAAAGCCCGTTGCTATTCTCGGACGCCGGAATGGGATTTCGCTTCATCCAGCCTCCATTTGCGTAGGCGAAAAAATCAGCGCCGGGAGCGACCGTCGTATCCCGATTTTCGATCAGAGGATCACGAAAAGTATCTTTTTCTTTACCACAGCCGAAGACAACAAGCATGAGGGAAAACACTATCCATCGTAGTAAATATTTCATATACGATCCTTTCGCTAGTTCCTAAATTCTCTTTTTTTTAACCGCGCCAAAATAGACGCAAACGCGATTTTATGCAATTATTTTTATGTTGCGCCGCTAACCCAACCTTGCAAGTAAATCGTTCCCTTTCCTTTTGAAGGAAAGGGTTAGGGATTGGTTGAGCATCGCCTTGGTAAGGCGATGGTTAGCAAGTGGTTACAATAAAAAAATCCCCCGAATTTCACTTCGGGGGATAAAAGTAACTAAATGTAAATACGCACGAGGCGCATCTAGCAATTCATCTTAGCGAGCCGCCGATGGAACGATGAATTGTGCTTCGTTGTCATTGATAATCTGAGCAATTTTCACCGCGCGATCGCCGCTTTCCATGTACCATGCTTTGCTGGCTTCTTGATATACAAAACGAGCGTTGTAATCATTTCCAACACCTGTGACGACCATTTGGTTTTTCGTCACTGTCATTTCATACGTCTTGCCTTCGAACGCGAATTGCTTTGTTTCTTTTTGGCCTTCATTCATCGCCATAGGATTCGTTCCTGTCCAAAATTCGATCAAATTAAGAATAACACCATCGACCATGCCGCCAATGCCGTAAACGGGAATTATATTGAATGCCCAGAACACAAAGTTATTGATGAATTTGTTATCCGTAACCGATCCATTCCAGGTATAAATCTTGCGGGTAAGGGCGAATTTACCGTAGCAGCTTTGCATGGTCGTCATTCCTATTCCAAGTAAAAGGAATAGACTTACAATTTTCGTGTAACGCTTCATAACGTATTCTCCTGAAAAATAGCCGCGCGAGTGATTCGCGGCCGTGTTTTTGTTATCACACGCCACTCCGAGTGTGAAATGAAAATTATTTTTTCTTGGCTGTCTTCTTGGTTTTTTCCTGTAAGGGCTTCCCGCCGACCGCGGTCTGCATAAAAGTGCCCCACGTCAAATTATTTTGCCCGGCTTTATGTTTTTTGGCCCGTTCAATCGCCATCAGCGATGCATGTTCGACGATCCATTCAAAATTTTCTTCTCCGACCGATTTCAAATCCGCATCCGGCGCTGGATTGCAGAAATCAATCGCGTACGGAATTCCATCACGGACTGCGAGTTCGACCGTATTAAAATCATATCCCAGCGCATGATTGAGCTTTAATACATAGTCCTCACACAAGGCTTCAAGTTTTTTGACGGCGGCCGATTTTGGCCCTTTGACATAACGCGATTCGTGCGGTTGGCGCGGATCGTACTGCATGATGTGAACGTATTTCCCGTTAAGGCAGTAGCAGCGGAAATACTCCGTGAAAATGACTTCTTCCTGAAGCATCATAACGAGTTGCCCCGTCTCATTGTAAGCTTTAAAAAATTCGTCCGCGTTATTCAGTTTATAAACATTTTTCCAACCGCCGCCGTCGAAAGGCTTAAAATAGGCCGGAAAGCCCACGTAATTGAATATGCCTTCCCAATCGAGCGGATAGGTCAGATTGCGCATGGAATTCGACGTTGTGCCTGTCGGGAGTTGATTGGATGGCAGAAGTACGGTTTTAGGAACCGGAACACCGAGATGAATCGCCAGCGCATTATTAAAAAACTTTTCATCCGCGCTCCACCAGAAAGGATTATTCAGAACCGCAGTCCCGGAGAGCGCCGCGTTTTTGAGATAACCTCTATAGAAGGGAACATCCTGCGAGATGCGATCAATGATAACAGCATATTCGGTCGCCGCGCCTTGTTCGACTTTGTCGATAGTGACAAATTCCGCCGTAATGCCTTTTTCTTTTTTGGAATTTACGCGATCCACAAAAGCCTGCGGAAACGTATTTTCCATACCGAAGAGAATGCCAATTTTTTTCATCAATGTATATTTAAGTAAAGAACTGATTAGTACGAAAATATAGACAAAAAAAATCTTCTGTTGCAAGAACAAACATTGAGATCGGCGGAAAATAATATTTGATTTTCCGACTCACCGCATTTTATATTGGATCCTTATCAATTATCAAACGGTTTCTACACATCATTGGAGAACTTAATTATGAAAAAGGCGATTCTCTGGATTTTGCTAATTATTATTTTGGCCGTCGGCAGTTTTCTAACGTATCTTCAAATGGCCTTTCCTAAAGCCGGAGAAATTCCCAAGTTCACAATTACCTCTTCGCCGGAAAAAATCGAGCGTGGCAAATATCTTGCGACTCATGTCGCGGTTTGTATCGACTGCCACTCGACGCGTGACTGGAATCTGTATTCGGGCCCTATTGTGCCAGGCACGGAAGGCAAGGGCGGAGAGTTATTCGATGAACAGCTCGGATTTCCGGGAAAAATCTATGCGCGAAATATTACACCGGAGGGGCTCGGAAAAATATCGGACAGCGAATTGTTGTACATCATCTCAACGGGTGTACGCCAGGGCAATCGCGCCATGTTTCCCGTCATGCCCTACCCTAATTATGGTACACTCGACATTGAAGACGTCAATGATTTAATGGCCTACATCCGAACTCTGACGCCCGTCAAAAATGAAGTCCAAGAATCCAGGTTGAATTTTCCTATGAATTTGATTGTCCGCACCATTCCTAAGCCCGCACAATTCACCAAACGTCCGAATCCGTCGGATTCTCTCGCGTACGGAAAATATCTGATTACGATGGCGTCGTGTTCCGAATGTCACACGCAAGCGGTCAAAGGAGAAAAACTACCGGGAATGGATTACGCCGGCGGATTTGTATTCACAACACCATGGGGGAAGGTCCACTCCGCCAATATCACGCCGGATGAGGAAACCGGAATTGGCGCGTGGACGCGCGCCCAGTTTATCGCAAAATTCAAAACCTTTGATAATGAGAAGGCAAAAAACATTCCGATGAAACCACCTTACAGTGAAGCGTATTTCAATACCATCATGCCGTGGACGATGTATGCGGGAATGACCGAGCAGGATATCGGAGCGATCTATACGTATTTGAAAACCGTGAAGCCGGTGAAAAACAAGGTCACGAAGTTTGCGGCGAATTGACAAAAAATCATTGGTAGGCAAACTTTCTCATGGGGATCCTGTGGATAGTCTGCGAATAGACTGCGTATGAAAAATGTATCGCAAGCTAATGCTTGCGCCTGCCGTGCGGCGACCATGCGGGTTCCAATACGGGTTCCGATATGGTTGCAATTATCGATTCGTAAACCACCATTTTCGAAATCGTATTTGTTCAGCGCTTGAATTTTTCAACGGCGTGATCTTATGCGTTTCTATAATTTCGCGCTGGCCGACAAAACCCTTTAGTTTGAGCGTTTTTCCATCGCGTCGGACGACCCATGAAAACGGGGTTCCATTGTCAAAAAAGGAAAAAAACTCTATAGTCGAGGCATCGTCAACCGGAAGTTCAATTCGATTC
>JANNSF010000126.1:0-4832 GCA_031402315.1 bacterium
GCATTAGCGCCGAGCTGACGACGAACTTCTTCGACTACTGACTTAATCTGACTTTCCGTCATAAAATTCTCCTCTGTTTTCCGATGACAATTTATGAAAAAAATTCAATTTTCAAATCATTCGGATCGCAATTGAATCCGGATGGTAGTTCCACGTCCCAACTCACTTTCCTTCACGAATATTTTTCCGCCGTGATAGTCTTCAATAATGCGTTTGGCCAGACTAAGCCCGAGACCCCATCCCCGCTTCTTCGTCGAAAATCCGGGACGAAATACATCTTTGAAATGTTTCGTATCGACGCCCCTTCCGGTATCACTAACGTCAATAATCGTATTCTTTCCATGCCGGTCCAACGAAATCACGATCGTACCCTCTTCTTGCTCGATTGCATCCACCGCGTTCTTCAGAAGATTTTCAATCACCCATGTAATGAGTTGCGCGTTGACAAAAGGCATCGCATTCGAATGATAATTTTCTTCAATCACAATTCGCTTACTGAGTTGAGGCAATCGCTTTCTGAAATACTCCGCGGTTTCATGAAGAAGCGATTGAATGGCCATGGGCTTCAAATCCGAAAGTGAGCCGATTTGCGAAAACCGCGACGTCACACGGTCCAGGCGTTTTAAATCTTCTTCCATCTCTGACAGAATTTTCATCGCATTTTCACGCGCGGAATTTTCTTGTTTTAAGAGTTCCACCCAGCCCAAGAGCGACGAAATCGGTGTGCCCAATTGATGCGCGGTTTCTTTCGCCATACCGATCCAGATCGAACGCTGCTCGCTGCGCCGGATATTACTAAACCCGATATATCCGATTAAAATAAACGCGCCGACCACCGTAATTTCGATATATGGAAGCCATGCCAATTGACGAATGAGCTTCGTATCGGTATCGTAATGGATATAGCCGAGAATGCTGGTTTCGTACATGATCGGCAAGGGAGGATTCTTGATATCCATGTCTTTGATGATTTCCTTGAGCTCCGGGATTGCATCCATGACAAGAGAATCGTTGGGTATGCCGGAAATATTGCGACATGAAAGCGGCGTCCCTTCCGCATCGGTATTGACAATCGGAAAATCAATCCGTTTGATGATTTCATCAAACGTAAAACTGTATTCCCCATTCGGATCGTCCTGACCGATACGGGCAATCAATTGTGTATATATCTTAACGATGTGCCTCGAATCGTCCCTCAATTTCTCCACGACATACTGTGTATAAAGTAAAACTCCAAACACGATCACGATGGCGAGAACAAATAGTCCTGCTTTGATATTGACAGTAAGGCGATAAGGATTGGGCGAAAGGCGTGTCTCGTTCATATCTTTTCTGATACCATGAGCGCGGTTGAAATTAGTCGCTCCAAGCCGCCGTCGGAGGGACGATTGACAATTTTTCCTTTGATCCACATCGTTGTAGAGCCCCCGCCATCAAGGTTAAGCGCCGATTCACATCCGAGAACAATCAGCCAGTCGGCGAGTTCCGGCAAACTCATTCCGGAACTGTAATTCGGCTGACGACCATCCACGCAGACCAGAAAAATCGTTTGCGAATTATATCCGACAGCCGTCCGTGCGTTTTTATTCGTGACAAATTCTTTGGTCAACATGGAGGCGTCGATCAGGCTTTTTTTGTTTTTAACAAGTACCGGATACCCGCCGATCATATTTTTAATGCCGCGCGCAGGAAGAATAATTTGTAAATTCTCGCCGAGTCTAAAATTCGAATTAGACAATTGCCCGTGAATCGATATGATCCACGTGGAATCGGATACCGCGTGATTGCCGGTCGAATCAATATCCACGATATAGGCGAGCATGGTATCTTTATGAAATGATTTTGGCTTGAGCGTAATTTCCATGCCGTACGAGTTGGTTCCCGTAGAATTTCCAAAAAAAGAGTTATATAACACCGTTTCATTTTCACGACGCGTGCGATTAATCCCATCGATGGATACTTTTTTATTTCGAACCAGAATCTCGCCTGAAAATTGTGGCGCACCGATTTCCGGATTTCCTTTTTCGTCCAGTGCTATGGCGCTCCACGATTCTGAACCCTCTTTGATCCACGTCCCGCTTTCCATTAGGGCACCGGAAGGAATCCCGTCTTCTAAAAAAAAATCGCCATTGATCGCCGCAATAGGATTTTTCGAACGAACGATCTCCGAAAGCGGCTGTATCGCCTTTAATGACCGGCCGGCCTTGATCACGTTTAAGGTAACGGTGAGTGGTCTTGCCATGGCGATCACATGGATAATATTTCCGTCCTCCTTATAGACCGAATACGTCACACCTTCCAGAAGTACGGACTCGGTTCTCGATTTTTCAGAGGAGCAGCCCATAAGGACAAGGACAGCGAACACTTGAATTCTAATGCGTTTCATTCAGAATAGGATAGTAACAAGTTCACCATTATGCACTTTTTTTTAAAGTGATAAAAAATCCTTTGTTAATCCATCGGTTTTTTTGGAAAGGCGCGATTTGAATTCATGGAAAAAGTCAAATTCGAATCGGCGAACTTGCTATAATTTTATCTTAAGTCCGCCATTGACTACAAACCCATCCACCGGCGCATAAATATCCCTAAATGTTGGATTTGTAATTGAACCCGTATAGATCGTATCAAATCGCGTTTGCCGCGTATCAAAGAAATTTTCAAAGTTTATGAAAATTGAAAACTTTTCCCACATTTTTTCAACCATCAGCCCACAAATCCAGTATTGTTTTCCCCTTGATCCGTCATTCAATTTTTGAGGGCCGAAGTAATAAGCTTCCAAACCGGCTTTCAATTTCTTTTCAATCTCATACATCAAAACATTATTTAGTCTGTGTTGAGATACCAATGGGAAAGTCGTTGTGCTTCCATAATAATGTTCTTTTACATCGGCGAATGTGTAACCGACGAAAAGTTTAAAATCCATATAAGTCAGCTTCACATTGGTCTCCATTCCCTTGGTGTCAATCGAACCCGTCGGCTGCCGGAATTCATAACTTCCGTCGACTAGCGGAACAAGTATTAACGGACTTTTTACTTGTGTATAAAAAAGAAGGGTATTTATGCTGAAGGTCATGGCATGAGAAAGCGCGGTTTTATAATTGATGTCAAAGTTACCGCCAATCGATTTCTCCGCTTTGATTTTTGAATCATCAATCGGAAATACGTTCCGGAATTGGAGACGCTCGGCGTCTTCGGTGAATACGGTGGGCGTCTTGTAACCTAAACCGCCGCCAAGGCGAAACGTCAGTTTTGGGCTGACTTTTAGAAAGGTCGACATTCTGGGCAGTGTAAAAAATCCGTATTCGTTTTGATAGTCTCCGCGAACGCCGGTCTCCAAAATAAACCGATCCGTGACATTCCATGTGTTTTGAATAAAGGCGCCAAACGTCGTGTGATAATAGTCAACCTGTTGCGCGGTATCTCGTCGATTCTGATTAAATTTGTCCGTCCAGAGATTCAATCCCGTTACCCACTCTATATCATCGCCTTTAAAATTGCACGTTGCTTCACTGAAGGAAGAAGACTGAAGTCCTGAAAATTTGAAATTCGGAATTTCAATGGTTCGATCGTAATAGCTGACGCTGTTCTTTAGGGAAAACATTGATTTCTGAGTTAATTTATGCTCCAGTGTTAATTGTGTGCTGAAGCGATTGGTTTTATTCTTTTCAAAATAAGAATGGATACTATCGCCCTTGCTTTCAATATATTTTAGGTCTCCCCCAACTCGATATTCAAGGGTGCTGTTGAATCCGATATTCAAAGTTGTTTTTTCATTAAAATAAAAAAACAGTTTTGGATTGACAGTATATCGTTCAAACTTAGGAATGGCGGTCAGGCCAATGTTGGATGGGTCATACGGTCTTCCAACATTATACGAAGCAAAAACTGTACTTCCGGTCTTTCCGAATCTTTGTGAATAGAATCCGCTGGCATCCAAACCAAGCGCCGATGTTCCATTCAGCATGAAATTCAGTTCTCTTTCTTCCTGTGGAGTTTTGGAAACAAGATTCACCAAGCCCGCAATAGCCCCGCCACCATAGAGAGTGGATAAAGCGCCTTTGACCACCTCCACTTGTTTCAGGTCGAGCGGGAAAACTTGTAACAAGCTCAAGCCTCCTGAAAACCCGGAATATAAAGGGAAACCGTCTCTTAAAATCTGAGTGTATTTTCCGTCCAGCCCCTGAATACGTATGCTTGAATTATAGGATGTCGCCGAAGTCTGTTGCGTTTGTATTCCCGTGCTTTCGTTGAGCATCATTCGAATGTCTCCGGGCTTCATGTTCCCTTTCTCTTCCAATTCCTCGCCGGAAATCGCTTCTACCCGAGTCGGGATATCGGCGATGGTTCTGCTCAACCGTGTTGAAGAAACTATAACTTCTTCCTGTTCTTCGCCTTCGGATGAAGAAAGCAAAATCTCCAAAGGCACTGTTTCTGAAAATGGAAAACTAAGGGTATCCGATCTTTCCTCATAACCGATGTATTGGAAAACAAAGATCTGCCGTCCATCCGGAATATATTTGATTTCAATAAATCCATTTTGATCGGCAACAGCGCCTTGGGTTGTGCCTTGCACCATGACCGTCGCGCCGATTAGCGGTTCCTTCGTTTCGGCGTCTTTGATAATGGCTGTGAACGTGTTTTGACCCATCACCAAAGAGGAATATACTAAAACAAAAACGATTATATGGCGCACGTCTACCCTTTGCTAATATTCGTTTACACAATAACTGTAATAAGAGTTGGATGCTTATTGAGAACCATTAATCTTTCACAAGTTGTCGGTGCCGGAATTTAGCTTATGTGTTATATTTAGGCGTGAGCTCAGGCTCCGG
>JANNSF010000127.1:0-11267 GCA_031402315.1 bacterium
CTCGAATCTCGGCCTTCTCAGCCGCTTCGTCGGCATGCTCACCGATTCGCGCAGCTTCCTCAGTTACACGCGGCACGAGTATTTCCGTTGTTTCAAAAGTAGGGCGGTCTCGTAAAACCATTGTAGATATGAATCAAGGCCCTTGCCCCCCACGTATCGCGATAGGCTTTTTGTTCGATCATAGATGGTTCTTTGACGAAGCTCGTAGTTTCATCTTCATCTGTGTAAGGATGATCGGGTATAGTAGCTATAAATGAGAAATCTGACCCGACATTGAATGGCGGATCGATGTATATGAGGTTCACCTTGCCTGCGAATTCGGGCAAAAGACTCGGCAGCACATATTTCTTGTCGCCCCAGATCAGGCGATTACGCCACTCGGTATCCTGCTTCTCATGAAAAAGGGAACCAAGGCGCTTATCCCTGTCCGATTTACTTTCGTTGACGGTCTCTATCGTCTGAAAAGGCAGGGCAATACGTATCGGTGCGGTTTTCTTGCCGTCTTTGTATTTACCGTCCCAGGTGAGTTCTGTCATGATGCTGTTTAGTGCCCCTAATTAATGGATGGGATAAACCCAGATTGCTTATGGCAATGTAGATGCAAATTTAGCTTTATGTCAATGATTTTTGTCGAGATAAATCGAATTAAAAATGGGACGCAATCAAAAGTTGTACTCTCAGAAACAGTGCGATGGTAATAGAAATTCATATAGAAATTCGCCTTGTTTTTTGCGGTCATGAAGGCTATCTTGCGCACGATTTTTGAATAAAAAATCAGGGCTCTTAGCTCAGCGGTTAGAGCAGAGGACTCATAATCCTTTGGTCCGGGGTTCAAATCCCTGAGGGCCCACGAAGTTACCCTAAGTGTTACAGCTTAGGGTTTGTTCGTTTTTCCAACCCGGCATCAAGGCCGCGCAATAAGTTTGCCTTTTTCCAAAAATTCTCATTAAGTTTAGACTATAATTATAGAGAAGGGGTGTTATGAATATTATCAGAACGGTTGTTGTCCGCTCTCTACTCGTTTTGCTTACCTGTATTGCATCAGGAATTATTTTCAATCAATTTTATTCGGGTGGCATTCGTGCGTCGGAACTTATTTCCGTCCGAAAGGAAATAAGCTATAAGAGAATTGCTCAGGATACTTCGTTGGCCTATCAGCGGGTATCGCTGGATGAAGCGTACACGCTTTTTAAGACCAAGGCCGCGCTTTTTGTAGATGCGCGCCAAGAAGCAATTTTTAAGTTGGCGCACATTCGAGGTGCCGTGTCCTGCTATTACCAGAGAGCCGCACAGCTTCCGATTGTGAATGAATGGCCAAAGGACAAACTTCTGGTACTTTATTGCGGCGGCGTGAAATGCGATCAGGCGGATCAATTGGCAGAGACCCTCGTGGGAATGGGGTTTACCAATATTCATATATTTCCTGGAGGAATGGACGCATGGCGGCCGGCCGGTTATCCAATTGATGAAACGAAGGCACACCATTAGGAATGTTGTTGCTGATGAATCCCGGTTTAAAGATTGCCGTGACGCTGACGGCCCGCATTGTGATCGGTGTAATATTTGTTTATGCAAGCTGGGACAAAATAATCCATCCCTTCAGTTTTTCCGCGAATGTAGAAGCGTATCAGATTCTGCCACAACGCGCCCTATACCTTACGGCAATCGGGGTGGCATGGTTGGAAATGATATGTGGAATTTTGTTGGTAACCGGAGTTTGGACAAGAACTGCCGCATTTATGATATCCGTAATGCTGATGGTTTTTATCGTTGGAATCACGCGCGCCATGTTCCTGGATCTGGACATTAGTTGCGGATGTTTTGAATCCGGGATTGAAGGGGATAGAATTGGCTGGCGTAGAGTATTTGAAGACACTCTGATGTTAATAGCATCTCTGTGGATTGTGATATTTCCGAAATCGCCTTTGTCGCTATGGGATGGGGAAGTCACAGACGTGCTGGGACCGGCGTAATCGTTTACGACGAAATCACTGTTATCCAATGGCGACCTTTCATTACTAAGTAAGGAGAAGAAGTTCATGCGTATTGCCATCACCCGGGATGTGAGTCCGGCGATTGTGAATTGCGAATTAACGCATATTGAACGAGCGCCTATTGATTTCCAATTAGTTCGCCGTCAGCATAAGGCCTATGAAGAATGTCTCAAAAATCTAAACATCAAAGTAATTCGTTTACCAGCCGAACCGGATTTTCCGGATTCGATGTTCGTAGAAGATACCGCGATCGTGCTTGACGAAATGGCGGTCATCACCCATCCGGGTGCGGCTTCGCGCCGGGGCGAAACAGCGTCTATTGCAACCGCACTCAGTCCGTTTCGGAAGTTATTTCGTATCGAATCGCCCGGAACGATTGATGGTGGCGATGTACTTCGTATAGGAAAAGCTCTGTACATCGGTATGTCGGGGCGGAGTAATCCTGAAGGCTCGGCACAATTGCAGCGCGTTGTATCGTTGTTCGGATACCGCGTGGTCAATGTTGAAGTGACTGGATGCTTGCATCTCAAATCCGCTATAACTCAGGTGACCGATAACGCGGTGCTTATCAATCCGGCATGGGTGGACCAAAAATATTTTGAGAACGTCCGATTTATAGAAGTGGATTCGTCTGAACCGGATAGTGCAAATGGACTTTGGGAAAGCGGGGCTCTACTTTATCCGTCTTCGTTTCCGAGGACCGCGGAAAAATTGAAGCATGAAGGTATATCGCTACGAATACTTGACGTTTCAGAAGTCGCCAAAGCCGAAGGCGCGCTCACCTGTTGCAGTCTTATATTTAACGAATCGCCCGTGTAACAAAAGGCTTGCGAACGCAGCGCACTGCCTCGGTGCCTAACCCAAGCTATCATCAATTGAGGTTCTAGACTGAAACAATTTGGAAGTAAGTGCGTTACTACTAACGTAATTATTTAACCAAGGACTTACAGTGATGAAAAAATTAGTGGGAATGATGGGTTTACTCTTGGCTGTTCTTTTGCCGAATTCGTGCACTTCGGCCCACGGAAATCTCAAGTTCCCGGAGGGGAAAAATGAAGTTGAAATTCCCTTCACGCTTTATCGCAATTGGATCGTCATCAAAGTCACGGTGAATGATACCCGCGAGCTCTCGTTCATCTTAGATACGGGCGCACCAATTGCAATTCTGGGCGATGAAAATTTGGGAAAACAACTTAATCTTACTATGGCCGGAGAAATGAAGGTCAAAGGTGGTGATGACCATCAAGGCCGTTCCGTTCCTTTGGCCAATAAAATGAAATTCAACATTGGCGGAATTCAAATTGAAGACGGGCTGATGGCCATTGGTCTCGGGAGTGACGTTTTTGCAGGGGTTGATGGCGTAATCGGAAAGTATCTTTTTGACCATGCGGTGGTACGCATTAAATGGAACGAGCGAAAAATAATGATCACCAGACGGGGCAGGTTTTCTTACAAAGGCGATGGTATTGTTCTTCCACTTCACCTCACAAAAGCTTCTCACATATTTGCGGAAGTCAAAGTAAATAATAGGGGCAAGGAAGTTGCATTTAATGCGATTGTGGACATTGGTAAGGGATCTGCATTTACACTTGATCAGTATGGGCGAAAAGCCCTTGGAATCGGAGAAACAAAACTCTCGAACGTCCGAATTGGCCGGGGTGTCAATGGAGCATT
The DNA here is from genome assembly GCA_031402315.1 of bacterium. GTDB lineage: Bacteria > CLD3 > CLD3 > SB21 > SB21 > JANNSF01. The sequence goes on from JANNSF010000127.1 coordinate 3,669, forward strand.
TTTTGGAGATATGACGAGAACGGACATTTCATTGGGTACTTTTTTGTTGAAAGATGTACCGACGTCTCTGAAAGCGAATCCGGAAGATATCGAGCCTGACAATATTCATGCAAGTATCGGCGGGGGAGCGCTCAATCGCTTTGATATAATTTTAGATTTCGGTGGTCAGCAAATGATACTTGAGAAAAATGATAATTATTCCAGGCCCTTTACGTTTAACCAAACAGGCATCTTCCTGGAGGCTCTTACGCCGAAGGATGTTATGACCCGACGCGATGTTATTTATCCCTCCGGAACATTCTTGATGATCGAAGCGATCGTTCCGGCATCACCCGCATTTGAAAACGGTTTAGCGAAGGGTGATCGTATTCTGTCTGTCAATGGAGTGAAGGTTGGTGATTTATCGGTGAGCAATCTGGACGAATTAGTCGGCGGAATCGGCGGAGAGGATATTGAATTTGAAATTCAGCGTGGAACCGATGTCGTAAAAAAGAAATTCAAGACGAAATCACTATTTTGAAAGACATAAGGACCGGGAAATATCATCCCTGATGCGTGAGTACAGCATTTTGGATTGCGCTTGCCGTAATGCTGTAATGCGATTTATGCCAAAGGACCTTTCCGTTTCGCACAATAATGGCTTGAGGGCTTTGGTGATGCAGGCCAAGTCGTTCGGCGATCGCGTTGGAGACGGGCCGGGCAGATTGCACGATTACCATCGCGGTATCAATGCCACCCGGTTGGGCGTTGAGATAAGATTCAAATTCCTCAAATGCAAAGTTGCTCGTGCCGCAGGTGGCGCTGTGCTTAAAGATTAATACAGGAACATCCATAGATCGCTGCAAAACGGCATCAAGGTCGTTTATGGAATTAAGTTCAACAACTGATTTCAATTCTAATGTTCCCACTCTGTTCTCCGAATAAATATCGCTGCCTATTCAAACGCAGGCGATGCTAAATTATTTCCTGCGATTTAACAAATTAATACGGTCTACAAAGTACAATTAATCCGCCGACCGCAGTGCCGCAAGTGGCGATTCGCGAAAGGACTGGCGGCTCATCAGCCGGCCGGCCGAAACCACCAGCATGAGCATGCCGACGATGACGGTCGCTGCGCCCGACCACCCCGGCTCGAATGAAAACTCAAATAAAAATTTCGCCAGTGCCCAAACCGCCGTAAGCGCAAGTCCTGCTCCTATCAAGGAAGCGATCGATCCCAGAATTAAGAATTCCAATGTCATGATTCGCGTCAGGCGTAGGCCTGTACCTCCCAAAGTTCGCAGGAGAATGTTTTCATAAACTCTCTGCCATCGAGTATTCCAAAGCGCGCTCACAAGTACAATTACACCGGCAAACAAACTGAAAAACGCCATGAATCGGATCGCGAATGCAATTTTGTCCAAAAGATTTTCTGCCGTTTTTAGAATCAGAGATAAGTCGATTGCGGAAATATTGGGGAACTTCCGTATCAGTCCCTGTTGAAAACGGGCACCGGTTTCGGGATCGGGCGAACGTGTGAGAATGACATGAAATTGAGGTGCGTTTTCCAGAACGCCGCTTGGAAATATCATGATGAAATTTGGCTGAACACGCCGCCAATTGACTTCACGGATATTGCCGACAAAAACTTTGAGCGGAACACCTTGTACATCCATTTCCAGACTGTCGCCGATTGAAAGACCAAGATTATTGGCAATGCCTTTCTCCAGAGAAATTAGAATAGAATCGTTTTCGCCCTCGATTAATTTCTGCAACCGTCCGGATAGCAGTTTTTCCGTTCCGCGGAGCGTATCGCGGTACGTACAACGCAATTCGCCAAGCCATCGAGGAACGTCCATGGTCGTGTCTTTGCGCAAGTCCTCCAGTGTACGGCCTTTGATTTTTGCTACACGCATTGTTACGATAGGAACACTTTCGAGAAGCGGCAAACCCTGATCACGTACAAATTGTTCGACATCGTTTTTCTGATCCGACTGAATATCAAACAATACGAGATTGGGCTGACCTCCACTTTCCGTAACTTTGACTTGTTGGACCAATCCGTCCTGCAGCCAATACAATCCGGTCATCAAAAAAACGGACAAGCCCAGCGTAACGAGCAGCAGTTGAGTCTGATTATTAGGCCGATGCAGATTGGCTAAAGCCTGACGAATTGTAAAATTTCCAAATCGTTTTGACAAAACGCGTGCCGCATTTGTAATTCCGGAACCCAATAGAAAGAGAATTCCTAGCGCGATCGTGAGACCACCGGAAAAGATGAGCGCCGTAAGAACACTTCTTGTTTGCAAAGCGGCTCCGGCGACAACAATCAACGCCATCAAAAAGATCACGCCAAGCCGCGGAAGTATGTTTAGCCGCACGGTCTCATAGCTGGAGCGAATTGCGAGAAGCGGAGATATTTTAGTAACCCGTAAAAGCGGAAGCAGCGCAAAGGTGAGCGCCAGCAGAATGCCGTAGGTCACACCCATAGCAATGGCACCGGCCGAAAATTTTACTTCAAGCGCCACCGGAAAAAAATCCTGAAGGATGGCCGGTATGATGGACTGAATGGACAGCCCCAGAAGCACACCAAGCGCCGCGCCGAAGACGGCGATGCCAAATACTTCTGTAAGAAATATCTGGAAAGTTTTCTTGACTGAAACGCCCAGACATCGCAGAATGGCAACGGAAATTTCTTTCTGACGAATCCAGACGCTCACCGCACTGCCAATTCCGATGCCTCCCAAAATCAAAGAAATGAATCCCGCAAGGTTGAGAAATTTAAAAAGATTTTGAAATCCGCGGCCCATTGAATTTTTTCTTTCGTCAACCGACTCTACGGACAATTGAGCACTGCCTATCTGCTTTCGAAGATAAGCGGCCGCCGAATCCAGAGTTTTATACGAATTCAACTTGACGTACATACGATAGTTGACGCGGCTGCCGCGCTGCAGAAGCCCGGTTTCATTAATAGATTCGTAGGGAACATAGACGGGTGGACTGACCAGCAGATTGGCGGCGGACTCGCCGGGGATTTGTAAGAGTCGCCCTGCGATTAGAAATGTTTTGTATCCGAGCCGGAGTGAATCGCCGGGTAGCATATCAAATTGCGTCAAAAGGCCGCTCTCGGGGAGCGATGCATCCTGCCCGCGGAATTCTTCGGCCGCTTCGGGCGGACTACTGACCAGCGCTCCGTAATAGGGGAAACCTTTTTCCACGGCGCGAACTTGTATCAGCCGCGTAGCGCCGGTCTTTGGAAAAAGCACCATCGATGCAAACGTAATTTCGCGCGCGCGTGCATCGGCCACGGAGTCAATCAGTCTAATTTGATCGTCGGTAAATAGCTGGCGTGATGAAAGCACGAGATCGGCGCCGAGAAGAGACTTAGCCTGCTCGTCCACGGACGTCGAGACCGTATCGCGAAGCGATGTGATTGCGACAATTGCGCCGGTACCAAACATGATGGCGCTGGCCAGCAGCATGAGACGCAGGCGCTGACGGCGCGTATCTCGCCATGCCATTCGTAGTATCCATCTCATGCGGCGTTGCGTTCCTCTTTGACGATTTTGCCGCCGCGCAAATAAACGCGATGCTGCGTGAGACTTGCGAGTTCAAGATTGTGCGTGACGATCACGAGAGCGGTTCCGGATGCGCGATTCAATTCAAACATCAGGTCTTCAATTTTGAGACTCGTTTCAAGATCGAGATTTCCGGTCGGTTCGTCTGCGAATAGAATTTTTGGTTTATTAATAAAAGCGCGGGCCATCGCAACACGTTGCTGTTCACCGCCCGAAAGTTGCACCGGATAATGTCCAAGACGCTCGCCAAGACCCACACGCTCCAGCCAAAGGCGTGCGTCATTCTCGGCATCGGTTCGGCCCAGCAATTCTGCAGGTATCATTACGTTTTCGAGGGCCGTCAAATTGGGCAGCAGTTGAAAGTTCTGAAAGACAAAACCGATGTGTTCATTGCGAACTTTGGCGCGCCCGTCCTCATCAAGTTGATGTAGTGGAAATCCATCCAGTGTAACCGTTCCGGCGGTGGGTGTATCGAGTCCGGCGCAAAGTCCAAGGAGCGTGGTTTTGCCGCTTCCGGATGGACCGATAATCGCACAAGTTTCACCGGGCGCAACGGTGAAGTGAATTTCATCCAGGACGGTTAACTCCTTTTTTGCCGAGTAATATGTTTTTCGGACTGAATTTATTTCCAAAATTGTGGACATCGTAATCCTTTTTCCGTAAGATTTTTTAGGAGTGTAGCGGTTTTGGTACACAGTCTCAAGTAAGAAAGACGAATCATGACGAAATTTTGGATACTGCTTTGGTTGGCGCTTGTGGTCGGGGTTAATGCCCAGGACAAAACCATTCTTTTTTTTGGTAATAGTCTGACCGCCGGGCTCGGACTCGATCCGATGGATGCTTTTCCTGCACTCATTCAGAAAAGAATTGACGCCGCCGATCTGCCGTACAAAGTTGTCAATGCAGGCCTAAGCGGTGAAACCTCATCCGGTGGCCTACGACGGTTGGATTGGCTAATGAAGCAAAAGGTTGACGTGTTGGTGATCGAACTCGGCGCGAATGACGGACTGCGCGGTATTGATGTGGGTTTGACCCGAAAAAATATTCAATCCATGATTGATAAAGCGCGCGCCGCAAATTCCGAAATACAAATTGTTTTGGCAGGCATGAAAGTTCCTCCGAATATGGGCCCGGATTACGGCGGTAAATTTGAAAAAATTTATCCGGAGCTGGCAAAGCAGAATGGCGTTTTACTGATTCCTTTTCTTCTTGAAGGTGTTGCCGACAGGCCGGAATTGAATTTGCCCGACGGCAATCATCCCAATATCGAAGGACAAAAGAAAGTCGCCGAAAATGTCTGGCAATTCTTAAGAAGAACTTTAAAAAATAGAATATAGCGCAAACTGGGGATTTCTCTTAAGTTCCAAGTCGGCCGAAATGTTGGCGTTTCCGCCCAAATGGACGGACTCTATATGACAAATGTCATTGTTCGTAGCACCCCTCCTCGGTAAACTTACATGAACAAGAGTTGTTATCAGGCACGTAATCACTTGCCTGCAGACTACGGTCACCTAAAACACGAAAGAATTTATGGCAATCGACTTGCTATCGGCGGCTGCAACCGTGGCACGCTTCAAGGGTCTTAAACACATGATTTTCAATACGCCTTTGCTGGAAATCCGTTATGTCTATCGCGGCCGGGAAGGTACGATCTACGCTAAGGCTGAACATATGAATATGACCGGAAGTATTAAGGATCGGATGGCCTACTACATTTTACAAAAAGCCTATGAAGAAGGAGCGATCCGTCCGGGCGACCGGATTATCGAAGCCACGAGCGGCAATACAGGGATTTCTTTTTCAGCCATTGGCCGTGCTCTGGGCCACCCCGTGACAATCTATATGCCCGATTGGATGAGCAAGGAACGGATCAGTCTCATCAAAAGCCTCGGTGCAACGATTCGCCTCGTATCGCGCGAAGAAGGCGGTTTTCTCGGCAGCATACAGATGTCGGAAGATGTTGCCAAAAATGAAGAACGTATTTTTTTACCGCGTCAGTTTGCCAATAACTCCAATGTCGATGCGCATTTTCACACTACGGGCCCGGAAATATGGTGGCAGTTGCAATTCGCGAATCGCAGACCGGACGCTTTTGTTGCGGGCGTTGGAACAGGCGGCACGGTCATGGGCGTTGGCAAATATCTGCGGAGCGAATATGCCGCCGTCGCGGTTCATCCCTTGGAGCCTGCCGAATCGCCTACCTTGTCAACCGGCCACAAAGTCGGCAGCCATAGAATTCAGGGTGTTTCGGACGAATTTATTCCAGCCATTGTAGAATTGGATAAATTGGATCATGTCGTAGGCGTTCATGATGGTGACGCAATCCTGATGGCGCAGATGCTGGCTGCCGATCTCGGGCTTGCCGTCGGAATATCTTCCGGCGCCAATATGATTGGCGCCATCAAGTTACAGGAATCAATTGGTGATGATGCCCTCGTTGTCACGATCTTTCCGGACGATAATAAAAAGTATCTGTCGACGGATCTCTTGCGTGAAGAACCGATCAAAGAGGGATATATTTCGCCCAATGTGAAGCTGCTGGATTTCAATGCACACAAACGGGTATGCCACACGTGTTGCGACTTATTCGATTGTCGGCAAAATTGCGGAATGCCCGGATTGGGATAAGATGCTTCTAATTATGGTATAATAAATCGGTCGTTACAGAATACGAACTCAAGGCTCTCATATAGTTGGCGCGCTCAAACGCCGCCGGATCGGCGCAGGACTTTTGGCTCATGCTGCCCTGCAACTGACGGACGGACTCGTACTCGTGTTCGATCATCCACGATTCAATTCCCTGCAATACCTCGGTGATATGGCCCACTCCATTTTTCAAAAGCGCTGAGCACATCATGGTCACCGACGCACCGGACAATAACATTTTTAAAGCATCTTCATGGGTGTGAATTCCACCGGTAGCCGCCAGATCGGCTTTTACGCGACCGTACAGAATAGCGACCCATCGCAAGGCCATCCTTAAATCCGAAGATTGACTCAAAATGACGTTGGGCGTCACCTCAAGTTTGGTAAGGTCAATGTCGGGCTGATAAAAGCGATTGAATAGCACAAGTCCATTGACTCCTGTGGATACAAGGTGGTGTGCAAAATTGGCGAGCGAAGAAAAGAACGGGCTGAGTTTAACCGCAATCGGAATTTTAACCGCTTTGCGGATTGTCCGCGCGACTTCCAGATAGCGGTGTTCTACGGTGTGTGCGGTCTCCCGTGACTCGGCCGCAATGTAATACATATTTAGTTCCAAGGCATCCGCGCCGGCCTGTTCGATTTTTTGAGCGTAGTTGAGCCAGCCAATCGGGGAAGAACCGTTGAGACTGGCAATCACAGGGATTGACACGGCTTCTTTGGCGCGACGAATGTGTTCGAGATACTGGCTTGGACCGTGATTATAGCGTTCGGCATCAACAAAATAGGTCCGCGCTTCTACAAAACTTTCAGACCCGTGATGCAGACGATAGTGGGTTTCGTATTCCTCGTGAGATATCTGCTCTTCAAATAGAGAGTGCAGAACCACGGCCGAGGCGCCGGCATCTTCTATCTTGCGGAGCGTGGCGATATCTCTTGAAAGGGGCGATGCGGAAGGGACGATCGGATTTTTCAGCGTCATCCCAAGATATTTTGTGCTAAGATCCATGCCAATTCCTTTAACAATTATATAAAAATGAAAGGCGGCTTAATCGGGGCTCTCAAGAACTGTGCTTGATTCGCCGGTGTTGCATGAGGGCCATGCTGAGCGCTAGTTTGGTGGGATAAGCATATCGCGCGCTCCGAAGTCCGGCGTGTAGGGGTTGAGCTCTTTTTTTCACCGCCTCTTGTTATTTATTTATGTTTCTCCTCCGTTATGGCCATTGAAATTGATCTTGGCCATTTGTTCATAATGATGCCATCGCTGACGAATATCTTCTTGTGCCATACGCATCAGATTCTGAGCGGCCTCGGGATCCGTCAACGTGAGCATTTTATAACGTGTCTCGCTATAGGCATAGTCCATAAATTTGATGCTTGGAGCTTTGGAATCCAAGGC
>JANNSF010000128.1:0-34738 GCA_031402315.1 bacterium
GCATGGCGATCACATCTCGGTCTCGTTTTACGACAACTATAAAGGCAAAGGGCATTCGGTCAAGGGCGTTATTACGCTCAAGGATGAGTACAACAAGGTTTTTGCCGTGGAATATGAAGAAAATGGAGAGAAATTAGATAAGCACTTTAATCTTCTCGAAGACAAAATTATCGATATTATTATTTCTTAAAAACGTTTCGCATTCGATTAAAAGGCGCATCAAAGGATGCGCCTTTTTTTATGGCTCACCCACACTGATTTCCGTCAAATTCGTTTTTACATCAAAAGGCATCATTTCATAATCCACTTTTAGGAAAGGATAGGGCGACTGTTCACCGATCCAAAATACAAGATTGGACTGCGTCTGCACAAGACGACGCGTCACGATATCGGTGTGTTTGCGTTTCTTTTCTTCTCCCACAGGAGTGAATTTGAAAGTCAGTTTATGTGCCCGCCAATTTTTTCCGGCCAAATAGACCGATTCACTTTCAGTAACCAAGACTACCGCAACCCACCGTTCTGTTTCAATATCCAGATTTATGGTATAGGTATCGCCGGTCTTCAGCGGCGATCGGCGCAGAGCGTAAATCATGGAAAAAAGATTGTGCGATCTTTCGGCGGTCGCGATGGCAAAGGAGGAATCAAATTTTCCGCCTTCGTAATACGCGGAATCCGTCGTGTACCGCACGTGCATGGTCTGATCGATGGTCTTTTGATGTATTGTCTTATCGTAGCGAAAGGGCAAGCCGGTCACGGGATCCATATAAGTATCGTAACGATTTTCGAGTGTGTAGACCGGGGCAAAAAGGGATTTTGTTTTTGCAATTGCAACGAGATGAATCGCCTTGCGTCCATCCATTATAACTTCTTCCGCAATATCTACCGTAATATGAACGGCAGAGATGCCGAGGTATGTGAGATCATATTCGGCGCGCTCGTGGAATGAAGGTGCTTGAGCGAAGAGCTTTGGCGAAATAAATAAAAGTATGAAGCTTGCAACTTGACGAGTCGTGCGAGGGCAATTTATGATCAATTTATTCCTGACATTTACTTTTTAATAGCCGCGGACGAACGTTTGTAAACGCCGCTTTTCCCGCCGATTTTCTCAATCAGCCATATTTCAGAAATGATCATTGTTTTGTCCAATGCTTTTACCATATCATAAATAGTTAGCGCCGCGATCGAAGCGGCGGTCAGGGCCTCCATTTCTACACCCGTCCTTCCAGTCACTTCGCAGGTTGTCAAAATTTCTATAGTTCTCGATTTGAGAACCGGTTTCAGTTCAATTTTGACATGCGACAGAGACAGTGGATGACATAATGGGATTAGTTCGTGCGTTTTTTTTGCCGCCAATATTCCGGCCAGTCGGGAAACGGCAAGAACGTCCCCTTTTTGAACGGTGTTTTGAATAATCGCCTCAAAGGCTTGTTTATTTAGCGTTATTTTGGCATGCGCCCGGGCGATGCGGTGGGACTCTAATTTGCTTGTGATCGACACCATGCGTGCTTCGCCGCGAGTATTGGTATGGGATAATTTTTTGAGAGCGCTTTTTTTCAAGAGTGTTTAATCTTTAAGGTGTCGTAGTTTCGCTTGTAGAAGCGGTTTCGCCCGATGAATGCGCGATCTCACCGTCCCGACCGGCACATTCAGTCGCTTTGCAATTTGCTCATAGGTAAAATTATCAACCTCTTTGAGATGCAAAATTTGCCGAAATTTCTCAGGGAGGGATGCGATGGCTTTTTTGACAAGCTTCTTACGCACGCCGGTATCCATAAGTTCATCGGAATTCATACGAGATTCTACCGCCTCAAATTCTTTCGCTCCATTGCCTATTTTGGATAAAGGCGAGGGTTGACGCTTTCTTTTACGCAATTCGCTTCGTGCGAGGTTTCCTGCGACGGTATAGATCCACGTTGAGAATTTGGCGGTCTTCTTGTAGAGTTGTTTGTATTTATACACTTTTACAAATGTATCTTGTACAACGTCCTCCGCGTCATGGCGATCGTTGAGGAACGTAATGATGTAGTTAATAAGCTGTTCCTTATAACGCGCGACAATAACATCAAAAGCAACTAAATCGCCATTCTGAAATTTTTCGATGACATCTTCGTCCGGTAGCTTGTTGTAGCTCTTTAAGGCTTGGCGAACAAGATGAGGCGTTCGGACCAGTTCTCGAAGGCTCTCAGAAATGAGCTTATTTTCATCGGGATCACGCATGGCCGCGGACCAATTTGAAGAAGAGGGTAGTCATAATGATATCATTTTTCATACCGGATGATTTAATCATTGTATCGGCCTCAAGAAGCGCTCCAAATGAAGCATGAATCTGAGGCACCGTATAATTCTGTACCTGCGGAAACATCGACTGCTGAAAAAACAATTTATACTCCTTCATCATGATACTGCTCATCGCGGAAGGCGATTGCCCGGCGTCTTTCAATTCGCGCAGGCCAAGAAGAATTGTAAAATGGCGATGAAGCATGACGATCATATAGACCGGCTCCCCACCGGCCCTCATCATCTGCTGATAGATTTGAACTGCAAGCGGGAGGTTTTTTTGTCCGATCGCATTGCAAAGTTCAAAAACATTGTATTGGCGGGAAATGCCGACAACGGCTTCAACATCCTCTTCATTGATTTCGGGACGGTCGCCGACAAACGTACATAGTTTATCGAGTTGAGAATTAATTTCGCGAAGGGAAGTATCGAGCCGTGCGCTTAGAAGAAGCAGAGCTTGTTCGGTTATTTGTTTCTTTCGTTTCGCGAGGTATTCAGACATCCACGCGGCAATTTCGGCCTCTGCGAGTGGTTTGAATTCCACCATCGTGGCGTAGTCTTTCATACTATTCCACGGTTTTTTCCGCATGTCTGGTTTTGCTGAAATGGCGATGAAGCTGGTCGTATCGGTCGGCCTTTTGAAGTAATCTTCGAGCGCCGAGGCTTGCTTGAGCTGGTCCGCGTCTCGAAGCACAACCACTTTGCGTTCGGCGAGCATAGGAAAACTCATGGCCGCCTGCAGAATGTCGGTCGCGCCGGCATCCTTACCGTAAAAGATGTGGAGATTAAAATCGTCTTTGGTTGCGTTAAATGATTTTTGGATAATAGCGTCCGTCACCTCTTCGGCGAGAAAAGTCTCCTCGCCGTGAAAAAAATAGCACGGCGAGAGTTTGCCATTTTTAATATCTTTAAGAACCCCGCTGTAAGACGCTTTAGCCATAATTACAATTTTTCGTAGAGCGCTTTTAGTTTAAGAAGGTCATCCCAGGCCGGTTGTTTCCAATTGGGATTACGCAAAAGCGCCGCCGGATGGTAGGTGACAATAAGCGGTACGCCGTGATAGTCGTAGACGTGCTCGCGCATGGCAGTAATTGATAAATTATTTTTGAGAAGAGTATTCGCGGACGTCGCGCCAAGGGCACATATTATCTTCGGTCGAATCATTCCTATTTGCTTAATAAGGTACGGTTCGCACTGATCGATTTCGGAGGGAAGCGGTTTTCTATTTTCCGGAGGGCGGCATTTCAAAATATTGGCAATGTAGACCTGCGAACGCGGAATGCCCAGCGAACGAGGCTCTTCGATCATTTTAGTTAGGAGTTGTCCTGCACGGCCCACAAAAGGCAGGCCTTGTTCATCCTCATCCGCACCGGGCGCTTCGCCAATGAATAAGATGTCCGCGTTTGGATTACCGGAGCCGAAAACGGTTTGTGTACGGGTTTTGCACAGATCGCATTTTTTACACACCGCAATGGTTGCGGCCAGGGCTGAGAATTCACCGGGCCCCGCCGAGAGGGTGGCGGTAGGCTCTTTGACCGCGGCCGCCAAAGTAGGTGTCACTGATTTTTTCGGCATAGTCTTGGAAGTTTTCTTTGTCATGAATGGTTTCTCGTCCAACAGAATTTCTTCGTCGTACATCTCTGCGACGGTCTTCAGCACTGTTTTGGCGTCGGAATAGATTTTTTTGGTATGGGGCATTTTTTGAAAGTATTTTTTATTCGCGTGAATATTAAGAAGAAAGGCCGTGATTCGCAATAAGGGAAAACCCAACCCGTCAGGCCTTTACGCCATCCAAACTAATTACAGACTCATTGCCGATAACTTCGGCGCTATGACGGACGCCTTTGGGGACGTGGATCATATCACCCGCGCGCAAAATAATGTCCTTTCCTTCCAATACAATTTTGAATACACCGGAAACCACGGCATCAATTTTATCAACGGGATGTACGTGCACGGAGAAAATGGTGCCGGGTGGATAGACATAACGCGAAACCCGATACCCGAGGGATTCGATCTCCCGTTGCAATTTATCCTCCAAATTCGCACTCATGATATCTTAGCTTGATAAGCCTGTTCCTTTTTATTACGTTGAAAAACATTGACCGAATTTGTTGATGCAATGTAAAACGGTATGAAATTTAAAGAAACGAAGAAATGAAAATCAGTATCATTATTCCTTGTTACCACGAAGAAGAAAATATTCCAATTTTATACGATAAACTCAGCGCATCGCTTGTGAATTTGGTCAAAACCCGCAATCTGGACTACGAAGTTTTGCTTATCAACGATGGCAGTCGTGATCAAACACTGAATAAACTCATCGAATGTACTAAAAAAGATCCTAAATATAAGATCATTGATTTCAGGCGTAATTATGGACAAACAGCCGCCATGGCCGCAGGTTTTGACCACGCAACGGGGGACGTGATTATTCCGATGGACGCGGATCTGCAAAACGATCCGGATGATTTTGGTTTGCTTCTTGACAAGATTGATGAAGGTTTTGATGTCGTTTCAGGATGGCGAAAAAACCGAAAAGACAGAATTTTTTCTCGAAAATTGCCTTCCGTAATTGCTAATTGGCTCATTTCAAAGATTAGCCGAGTGCATCTCAATGACTACGGTTGCACACTCAAAGCCTATCGGCGGGATGTGATTAAAAACATCAAACTCTATGGCGAGATGCATCGCTTTATCCCAATCTATGCGTCATGGGTTGGGGCTAATATTACGGAAATTCCTGTAAAACATCATCCGCGTATCTATGGAAAATCTAAATACGGAATTATTCGTACGTTCAAAGTCTTGCTTGATCTCGTGACGATCAAATTTCTTGGTGATTATTCAACAAAGCCGATTTATTTGTTTGGAGGTATTGGTTTTTTTCTATGGCTCATAGGTTTTCTTTGTGAAACCGAAGTGGCGTACGTTAAATTCATCGAGGGAGGAAGGGCGTACGATAATCCGATGTTGATTATTGGAATTTTCTTCATGGTGGTAGGCTTTCAATCGCTGCTCATCGGTCTATTAGCCGAGATTAATATCCGCACCTATCACGAATCACAAAATCGTCCCACGTACTGGATCAAGAAGGAATACAATTTCTAATGTGCGGTATTGCGGGATTCATTTCGACTAAATTTTCCGAAGATGAGAAACTGTCCGTCGTCAAAGCTATGAACGACCCGATACGTCATCGCGGACCGGATGAGGATGGCTATTTTGTAAAAGGCCCGTATGCCATGGGCATGCGCCGTCTGAGTATTATTGACCTTAGTTCAGGTCAACAGCCAATCTTTAATGAAGATCGATCGATAGGGATTGTATTCAATGGCGAAATATACAACTATCTTGAACTCAAAGATATTCTCATAAAAAAAGGTCACGCCTTTCGTACGCATTCCGATACCGAAACGGTGGTTCATCTCTACGAAGAATTTGGAACGGCCATGCTTGACCGGCTTAACGGGATGTTCGCGATGGCGCTTTTCGATTTAAAAAAACAAACGGTTCTTTTTGCCGTTGATCGAACGGGCAAGAAACCGTTGTACTATACTTATCAAAATGGACACTTTCTTTTTGGCTCGGAGCCAAAATCATTTTTTGCCCATCCCGAATTTCGGAAAGAATTGAATCTTCACGCATTAAGCCAGTACCTTGCGCATGAATATGTACCCGCGCCGGAAAGCATTTATCAAAAAGTTCGAAAAATTCCACCCGGGCACTACTTTACGTTATCGACAAGCGCACTTGACCAGGTACCTGAAACGCAACCTTATTGGGATCTGAGATTTGAACCTAAGTTTGATCTTTCGCAGGACGAGTGTGAGGAGCGCATCCGTGAACTTTTGAAAAAAGCGGTGGCGCGGCGACTCATGAGTGAGGTGCCTCTTGGAGTTTTCTTGAGCGGCGGGCTTGATTCGAGTACGGTCGTTGCGATGATGGCAGAGCTCATGCCGCCGAAAAATATTAAATCTTTTTCGATCGCGTTTGACGATCCATCGTTTGATGAATCTTCGTACGCCCGTCAGATCGCCAATCATTTTGGAACGGACCATCGGGAAGAAACGTTGTCTCCATCGATCATGCTCGATATTTTTCCGGCGGTCGCTCAGGCCTTAGACGAGCCGTTTGCCGATTCCTCGATCATTCCTACCTATCTGCTTTCGCGATTTACGAGAAAACATGTCACCGTAGCACTTGGCGGGGATGGCGGGGACGAACTTTTTGCAGGATACGATACATTTCCGGCCCATCAGCTCGCGCGTTTTTATGAAAAAGTTCCGGGTTTTATTCACAGCATGGTTCATAAAACAGCGAATCTACTGCCCGTATCCACGGACAATGTCAGTTTTGACTTCAAGGTCAAAAAATTTCTTAGCGGTATGAATCACCCGAAAGAAGTCAGAAACCAGGTTTGGTTGGGGACATTCTCTCCGGAGGTACAACACGAATTGCTGGTTTCGCCGATCGATCAGTCCTACGAACGCATTTATTCGCAGGCCATCAGTTTACAAAAAAATTCTCCCGCAAAATCCTACATGGATCATGTGGTTTATTCTTATTTTAAGACTTATTTGATGAATGATATTTTGGTGAAAGTTGATAGGGCGAGTATGATGAATTCACTGGAGGTTCGTGCACCCTTTCTTGATAAAGACGTAATTGAATTTGTTTGCCGTCTGCCGGATCATTTGAAAATCAAAGGAATTAGGACCAAATACATCCTGAAAAAAGCGATGGCCAAAAAACTGCCGATGAATATTATTAATCGCCCCAAAAAGGGATTTGGGGTGCCGATTTCAGGATGGTTCAAGAAAGAATTGAAACCGTTATTGTTGGATGAATTTAGCCCGGATAAGATTCGCCGTGAAGGACTATTTAATTCGTCGGTGGTAGAACGGATACTAGGAGAACACTTTGCGGGAAAAAAAGATAACCGCAAAGAAATCTGGACGTTATTGATGTTTCAGATGTGGAAGAAGAATTACCTCAATTGAAAATTCTAATTATAAATTATGAGTTTCCTCCTGTGGGTGGAGGAGCTTCTAACGCCAGCTTCTTTGTGTCCAAAGAACTTGCGAAAATCGGGCATGAAGTTACCGTTTTAACCTCGCTTTTTAAGAACCTTCCGGAATCACAAATGTCTGAGGGTTTTCGAATCTTACGTGTGCAGGCGTTCAGAAAAAAAATATCCACTGGAACCATGAGCGAAATGCTTATGTTCTTGATCAACGGATGGCGTTTTCTAAGAAAAATGCCGGAATCCATAACTTTTGATATGAGTGTCGCTTTTTTTACAATTCCATCAGGTATACTCTCCTGGTACTTAAAATGGAAATACGGAGTACCCTATATTACGCTTCTCCGCGGTGGTGATGTACCGGGCATTCACGGGCTTGGTTTGATGACCACCCTAATGCATACTATACTAAAGCCTCTTACCGTTTTTATATGGAAGCAGTCGGATCGGGTTATAGCGAATAGCAAGGGACTTATGACTTTAGCGAAACACTCCTGGAACGGAGCCATCGATATTATTACAAATGGAGTCGATACGGATTTTTTCAAACCGACTTTGAAAACTCATGAAAAAGGTACACAATTATTGTATGTTGGAAGGCTTTCAAGTGAAAAAGGAGTGAATGTTCTCCTGGACTTGGTAGCTGGCCTGGATACCAAAGAACCATGGCGTTTTTTGATTGTAGGCGATGGACCTGATCGCATTAAACTGGAAAATAAGGTAATGGCTGTCACCACATTGCAGGATAGAGTTCGATTTGCGGGATGGACAAAAAAAGATAAATTGCTGCAAATGTATGGCGAATCGGACGTGTTTTTGCTGGCATCCTATGGTGAAGGTATGTCTAATGTAATATTAGAGGCCATGGCCTGCGGTCTTCCCATTGTCGCTACACGCGTCGCCGGATCGGATGAACTTGTCAAGGACGGTCAAAACGGTTTCTTATTTAATATTGGCGATGGTAACAAAGCCCGTGATATACTATCAAGGCTTATTTCTGATCCCATCGAACGTTCTCGACTTGGTCAAAGAAGCAGAGAGCTTGCCAAAGAAAAAAACTGGGCTACCACGGCCCTTAACATTATACGTAAAGAAGTCTAGACATGGCTCTGTACTTAGTCACCGGTGGCGCCGGGTTTATCGGCTCCAATATTGTCGCAAAGCTCCTCACAATGGGCGAAACCGTTCGCGTATTGGATAATTTTTCGACCGGCAAACGCGAAAACATTTATCCGTTCTTACAAAATAAAAATTTTGAATTAGTCGAGGGGGACTTGCGAAGTTATCACATTGTCAGAGCGTCCATGAAGAATGTGAATTACGTACTTCATCAAGGCGCTTTACCATCGGTGCCACGGTCCATTCAGGATCCAATTACTTCCAATGATGTGAACATTCTTGGCAGTCTCAATATTTTGGAAGCGGCCAAGGAATTCCAAGTCCGGCGTGTGGTCTACGCATCATCATCATCTATTTATGGAAATTCATCCGTGTTGCCCAAAGTAGAGACCATGCCCGTCCAGCCATTGTCACCTTACGCACTGTCTAAGTATACGGCGGAGCGATATTGCCAGATTTTTACTTCACTTTACGGATTGGAGTGTGTCTGCCTTCGGTACTTCAATGTATTTGGTCCAAATCAGGACCCTACTTCGCAATATTCGGCCGTTGTCCCAAAATTTATTACGATGATGCTTCAGGGCAAGAACCCGGTCATATATGGGGATGGAACTCAGTCGCGTGATTTTACCTACGTGGAAAACGTGGTTGCCGCCAATTTACTTGCCTGTAGAGCGCCGGAAGCCGCCGGAAAAGTTTTCAATGTTGCTTGTGGTCAAAGGTATTCGCTTCTGACACTAGTTGACAAGATCAACGCTCAACTACCAAATCCCATAACGCCAACGCTGTCAGAAATCCGATCGGGTGACGTTGAACATTCCTTAGCTGATATTACGTCAGCCAGAAATATTCTTAAATTTGAGCCGTCCGTTGACTTTGGCGAAGGATTATCGCGTCTAATACATTCTTTTCAAGAGAAAAAGGGCTGATGCCATGAGACGGTTTGCATTTGGGAGAAATTGGCAATCATTTTCTCGCAGCGCCCTGACTCTGGAGAAGATCAATCAAGCCAAGGAAGATTTTCTGAAGCTTGTGTGTGACATTGACTTCAAAGGGAAAACATTTTTGGACATCGGATTTGGTCAAGGTTTAACTCTAATGATAGCACAGAATATCGGAGCTCAGCCCGTCGGTCTCGATATAGACCGCGACAATATTAGCGCTTTGGATTCTACGGCTAAGTTCTTCCACACACAGGAACTTCCAAAAACGATTATAGGATCCATCTTAGACGATGCCGTCGTATCGACGTTGCAGGGTTACAAAGGATTTGACATTGTTCATTCGTGGGGCGTTCTTCATCACACCGGAGACATGGCCAAAGCCGTTCAGAATGCAGCCGCAATGGTGAAATCAAACGGATTTTTTATTCTCGCTATCTATAACAAACATTGGACGTCACCGCTTTGGCTTTTCATAAAATGGCTCTATAATGTACTTCCTGCCTTTCTTCAAAGAATTTCCATATTATTTTTTTATCCTATAATTTACGCGGCAAAATGGATGGTAACCGGCCAGAACCCAAAACGACAAGAACGGGGAATGGACTTTTACCATGATGTAGTGGACTGGGTAGGTGGCTATCCTTATGAATATGAAAGCGCCGGCGGAACGATACAACGGTTGGAGCCCATGGGGTTCGAATGCGTAAAATCGGTCCCGGCCGGCGTGCCGACGGGATGCAATCAGTTTATTTTTAGGAAAATACGTTCGTGAATAAAAATATATTTCACATTATTGACAATCTGGATGCCGGCGGAGCACAGGAAATCGTATATTCATTGGCAAAGTATATCCGAAACTATGAAACAACGATAGTCTCCTTATACTGGAATGACGATCAGACATATATTCACAAGATTTTACCGTTTGCGAGCGTCAGCTCCTTGGCCAAGTCCAGAGCCAACATCCCGCTGATCGTTTTCAAGTTGTATAAATTCATTCAAAAAAACAGGGGCGCTATTTTTAATTTTCACCTTGAAGCCAGTTGTATCCTTGGTTCATTGATAAGGTGGTTTTTGCCCTTCCGGATGGTGGTGACCATTCATGCACACCCTAGTCAGTTACCGGGATGGAAGAATTGGTTATATTATAAGGCAACGAAAGTATGTGATTTCTACATCGCCGCGGATAAAGATACGGAGATCTATCTCCAACAACGAGGAGTTCAGCCAGTCAGGATCCAATTTATTGCGTTAGGTACTGAAAAAATTTATCCGTCCAGGACCGCAACCGACCGCAATGTGTTGGAGGAATTCAAAATTCAGCCTGGTAGGATGATTCTGCTCAACGTGGCACGCATGGTCATACCGAAGGGCCAGAGCGACCTTATTCATCTGATAAGGATTCTTAAGGATGACCATCCGGCCTGTAAGGCTCATTTGATCATAGTGGGATACGGACCGGAATTCGATAACCTCAAAAACCAAGCTCGTGAATTGGGCGTTGAACCGGAAGTGACTTTTACGGACAAAAGGCTGGATTTACACAATTTCTACTCCGTCGCCGACTGGTTCATAATGCCTTGTTATGACGAGAGCATGGGCATGGTCGTTTATGAAGCATTAGGATATCGCGTTCCGGTTATTGCGTATAATTCCGGCTCTATTGGCGAGGTCATCATCGATCGGGATATGGGATTTCTGACTGACAAGAACCCTCGTGCGATGGCTGCCATAATTTCATCAACATCGGTTGATGAAATAAAGGCCTGCCTGCGGCAGAAAGACCTATCGATTTTTTCTCCCGAAAAGCTCGCCGACGCTTACTCAGACGTTTACGATAAAGCATCAAAATCATGAAGCCCATTGGCGGTTTTCTTGAACTCGAAATATTCGACGGAAATCAACCGTTCCATCACGATGCCCTGGCGTTGTATACAGCACGCGCATGTTTCAATCTGACTCTTCAACATTTAAAACCCTCTCGGGTTTTCATTCCGTACTTCACTTGCAACTCGGTCATCGAACCATTGACCGCCAATAAGATCCCATACACCTTTTACGGGATAAATTCACAATTTGAGTTAAGCTCGAATCTCTCACTGGGCGAGGGAGAATACTTACTTTATATCAACTATTGGGGCCTGAAGAATAGCTATGTCGAATATTTGATAAAAAAATATCATAGCCGTCTGATTGTTGACAGTACCCAAGCTTTTTTCGTTCAAAGGTATCCGAAGAATTTCTCTTTCAACTCAGCCAGAAAGATTTTCGGCGTTCCCGACGGCGGCTATCTATACGGTCCTGAACCAATACCATTTGATGGCGAGCGAAATGCTGTTTTTCATTATGACCATCTCATCCAGCGGTGGCTTGGGAATCAGCAAAGATCATATGAACTTTTTGTCGCTTATGAAAAGACTTTGAATTGCGATCTCAAGAGAATTTCATTATTTTCTGAAACCATTTTATCCGGCATTAATTACGAACGTGCTATGAACGCGCGTATAAATAATTTCTCAAGATGTCATGAGGCTTTTGAAGGGATAAATCTTTTTCGTTTTGATTGGCATCGTCAGGAAGTCCCGTTTATCTATCCCTTGTTGCTGGATCATGAGTTAAACAAGACTAAGCTCTATACTAGCAATATTTTTCTTTCTGTTTTTTGGAATGATGTTCTAGAACGGCATCTTCCAGGATTTGAGACGGACGTGTTTCTAACAACCCATCTCGTGCCTCTGCCTATTGACCATCGCTACAATGAGGAACACATTTGCTTTCTTATAAAGACCATCAAAGAGTCCATAGCATGAAAAGCATCGCGATTCTGCAGTCCAATTATATACCCTGGAAGGGTTATTTCGACATAATCAACATGGTCGACGTTTTTGTGTTGTATGACGACGCCAATTACACAAAAAATGATTGGAGAAATCGCAATAAAATACCAACCCCTCACGGCGTACAGTGGATAACGATACCGGTAAGGCACGAGAATTTGTCTCAAAAAATCAAAGAAACAAAAGTCGCCAATCAGATGTGGCGAAAAAAGCACTGGGCGACAATATCTCAAAACTATTCGCGAGCCGCCCATTTTAGAACCTACAAAGAGATCTTTGAAAACCTGTACCTTCAGGAAACCGACGAATGGCTCAGCCACATAAACTACAAATTTATCCGATCAATCAATGCAATTTTTGGCATAACCACAGAGATCAAATGGGCCGAGGGATACCCTATTACCAGCAGCGATAAGACTGAAAAACTTATAGAAATTTGCATCGCCGAAAAAGCCGACACCTATGTGTCCGGCCCCGCAGCCAAGAACTATATTAATGAGGCCCTTTTTGAGAATGCAAAGATAGGTCTTTCATGGATGGATTATTCTAATTACCCTGCCTATAAACAATTACAACCTGGCTTCGCAACGGATGTGAGCATCGTGGACCTGATTTTTAATGAAGGCCCTCAAGCCAGCAAATTCATGAAGAGTTTTTAAAAATGAATTTTATCGACTTTAATAGACCCACAATTGTTGGAAAAGAACTGGAATATATCCAGGATGCCATTCTTAACCGAAAGACGCTTTGCGGAAACGGCTACTACACAAAAAAATGCTCTGAGCTTCTCGAAAAGGAGCTTGAAATCAAACGCGCACTTTTGACAACATCGTGTTCCAGTGCTCTGGAGATGGCGGCGATTCTTACCAATCTTGGTCCCGGCGACGAAGTCATTGTCCCGTCATTCACCTTTGTAACCACAGTCAACAGTTTTGTTCTTCGTGGTGCCAGGCCTGTTTTTGCAGATATCCGAACAGACACTCTTAACATCGACGAGTCCCGGATAGAATCCTTAATAACCTCAAAAACCAAGGCGATATTTGTTGTACATTATGCCGGCATCAGCGCTGAGATGGACGAGATTCTTCGAATTGCCAGAAAACACAATCTATTTGTCGTTGAAGATGCGGCACAAGCGATGGATTCGTTCTATAAAGCCAAGCCCGCAGGGACGTTAGGTGATTTGGGCGCGTTTTCCTTTCACGAAACGAAGAACTATATTTGCGGTGAAGGCGGAGCGCTTTTAGTCAATAACAAACAATTTGTTGAACGTGCAGAGGTGGTGCTGGAAAAAGGCACAAATAGGAAAAAATTTATGGAAGGGATGGTCGATAAGTACACCTGGGTTGATGTGGGTTCCAGCTACGTTCTCAGTGAACTCAACGCTGCTTTTCTATATGGTCAGCTCGAGTGTAAAGAAACAATCCTTAAAAAACGGCTGGATATGTTCAATCGCTATTCTGCTGATTTATCATTTCTCCAGTCCAAGGGAATTCAATTGCCATACGTGCCGGAACACTGCACCACAAACGGCCATATGTTTTACATCCTCTGCACTAGTCATCATGAGCGCAGCGCACTCATGCAATACCTGCGGGAGTCAAATATTCAAGCAGTTTTTCATTACATTCCGTTAAACTCAAGCCCAATGGGAAATCGAATAACGACATCCGGTAACCTTCCAATCACTGAGGATGTTTCGAAACGTTTGCTACGGTTGCCCATGCATTTTGGCTTGGGCATAGAAGAACAAGCTTTTGTCATTGAAAAGGTTGGAAACTTTTATGAACATTAGCCAATCGACCCAGATTTTATTTTGTTCGGCGTATCTTTGGATTCCATTGAATAAATAGCGCTAACTTTACATTGTGGATAGGATACATAAATTCTAAACTTGAATTAACATCTAATTAAAGGGTTAATGAATGGCATTTTTTGAAAGTAAGCTATACCATACTGTGTACGATGTTATTCGTAAAAATAAAGTGCTCAATCATTGGGCACACAAAGTGATGCAGAGCGAACGGGTTCGTTCGATCGGTCCGTATATGAAAGTATACAACGACATGGTCGAAACCAAAGCAACACAGCTCATGCACGCTCCTATCGTATTAGAGTTTGAGTTGACCAATAAATGCAATGCGCGCTGCATCATGTGCCCACCCGAAGTTCATATGGGTAATGATTTTATCGACCACGAGCTGTTTAAACGCATTATTAAGGAAGCGTATGAACTCGGCATGCGTAAGCTAATTCTTACTGGCGGTGAGCCCTTTCTGGACCGCTTGATTCTTGACAAGATCGAATTTGCCAAGGCGATTGGTTTTACCTACATTCATATTTTCAGCAACGGCTCATTGCTCCATGAAGCCAAACAAGAGCGCCTGCTTACCAGCGGAGTACACAGTATCACTATCAGCGTGGATTCAGCGATAAAGGAAGAATATGAGAAGATCCGCCGTCAGCTCAATTATGACAAAGTTGTCGGAAACGTCCGATCCTTGTATGCTATGAAGAAAAAGCTCGGGCTCGAACTTCCTATTTTTCGGGTCAATATGGTGGCTCTGCCCGAAAACATGAACAGCCGCGATCTATTCATTGAAACCTTTAAGGGTCATGCGGATGTTGTGGAGATCATGGACGCCCACAACTGGGCTGAGATCCTGGAAATCGATAAAAACGCCCGTGAATACACTCAGGTAGCTCGAGACCCTTGCCACCTTTTGTTTTATAAGGCAACGGTGACCTCTGACGGCTTCTTAAAAAAATGCAGTATTGACATGAGTCAAAACGCCAAAATCACAAGCTTGAAAAACACTTCATTGAAGGACGCGATTCAAAGTCAACGCATGATGGATATAAAAACAAACCACCTTCAGCGGAATTTTTGCGAACAAGGCTGTACCCATTGCACGCATAGGGAGTCTTGGTGGGTCGACTATCGGGGCTGACCCCCGATTCATTTTACAGGACATAGAGTTTGAAGCATATTTTTCTCTATTTAAATATAGCCCTAACCCTGATTCTCCTATGGTATGTCTTTCACAATTATGGCGATGCGGATGGCCTAAGAAAGGTTCTTGTTCAAATTGATCTCTTATGGCTGGTCCCTATCGTCCTAACAAGCTACATTCAGCGTAGCATCATAGCTTTTCAAATGCGACGCTGCTTCCTTTCCTACGGCCTTGAATATAGTACTTGGGCCATCTTAAAAATTCAACTCACCTCCACGTTTTATTCTCTGATCCTGCCTGGCGACCTGGTCGCCGGCGGCGTTACATGGCATTTGCTGTCCAAGGACAACAAAAAAAGGGCGGAAGTGGCAGGAGTGGTTACTTTTTTGAAATTACTTAATATGATTACGCTTTTCCCCCTGGCTATCTTGGGGCTAATAATGGAAGAAAAGCTAGTTGAATTTAATGTGCAATTTCCCATCTTTGCGTCGCTCGTCATTCTTATAATCCTCTTATTGCCTTTCTTTTCAAAGTCTTCAGCACTCGTAATCGAAGGCGCCTCAAGCAGGTTTTTCGGGGTTTTTGGAGAAAATATTAAAAGTATGTCAACAAGTTTATGGAATGCCGTTCACACCTGTAATGAAATGCCATGGAAGGAAATGAAGCCTATATTATTCTGGTCCTTTACTTTTCAAATCATTTCTATCTTATTTATATGGCTTTGCATTCATATTTCAACGATCGACGTTCCGATCTATGTCAGTTTGTGGATTCTAGCACTGATGGTTGCCGTCCATACACTCCCGGTCACGTTTGCGGGAACCGGCCTCCGGGAACTCAGCCTTATCTTTGTTTTACAGAAATTATACAACGTGCCCCCTGAAAAATCCTTATTGCTGTCAGGAGTAATTTTTCTAACCTCACTGATTTTTGCGGCCATACCAGGCGCCTATTTCGCTTTGAGGCAGAAATGGCATTAACCTCTTAAACACTGATGAATCAGACAACTTTAAAAAGAGAATTGATAAACTCCTCGCAAATATCATTTTTGACGGTGGTCATTGGCGTTGCTTTTTCACTTCGGCTTGCCGTCGTCGTTGCCAATTACACCGATCATCGGTTTTATGATTATCACTATGGATCTCACGATACCCGAATTTCGATCGGCGACGACTATCGCTATAATGAAATAGCGGTGAACATGGTTGAAGGTAAGGGATTTCCTGTGATCTTTGAAGATGAACCCCACCAGTATGATTTTCGGAGGCCGCCGGGGTATTTATTAATTCTCGCTGCCGTGTATAAGATTTGTGGATACGACGTAATATTTGCACTTCTTATGCACGTTGTGTTTTCCTGTTTTGCACTTATCTACTTCTATCGAATTGCCCGTCATTACTTTAGTGAAGCAGCGGCACGTATCTCCACATTTTTGTGGGCTATTTATCCGGCGGCCGTCATGTGGAATCTTGCCCTATACCGTGAGAGCGTGAGTACATTTTTTGTTATGTTCGCCGTCTGGCGTTTTATCCGATTGACCGAAACATTCTCATGGAGTCAAGCGTTTGCTTTTGGAATCGCACTTGGGTTTGGAATACTTCAAGAAAGCAGTTTTCCCGTGCCGCTTGCAGTTTTGTGCTCAGGATTTATTGCGTATGGCCCGTCGAAAATGTCCGATGGAACGTTTATCGGGAAAAGCAAAGAAGTACTATCGAATATTCGCAATCGTTTTATCCGGAAATTATGGTTGAGCCTTATTGTTGTTGCAGCATTTGGAGTCACGCTATCGCCATGGCTGATGTATTTTTATACACACAATGGTACGGTCGCCATGAGCAAAGGAACTGACTTTGGCGGAGGGGACAATGCCTATTTATTTGTATTTAGGAGGCTCGCCCATGCCGAAAATCCTAACACCTCGATTGATTCCATCTTCACAACCGAAACTTTGAGATACCGTCTTGAGGTTGCAAAAAGGCATCTTCCTGAAGAGATGTCATTGCGAATTGACTCGATGGCTCAGTCCGAAAAAGTAAGAATCTTGAATGAATTGAAAAATAATCCTCAATTTATGAGTGACCTTAATGAAACGGCCCTCAAGAAATTTGAGCAGCTCTTAGAAACGCATCCCGAGGTATATTATGGAAAGCCTTTCGGTAAGCTCGTAATTCATCGATTTCTCAATTATGGACTAAATTTCTTACCATCGCATGAACCCGGGCAATTAGTCAATATTTCCACTTTAAATACGATGGGATATAAAAACAGTCTTCTTTATTATATTGTTGGTTGGTCACTCTTGCTTTTCGGATTCGTTTTGTTCCTTGTTTATATTTATCATGCCTTCCGAAAGGGCTTCATATTGTTTGTTATCTGGTCACTTTGCTTTTTAGTTCTCAATATTAAAACCTTAAGCAGTGAAACAAGATACATACTTCCGTATCAAACCTTTGTCTTTATGACCTTAGGCTATGCATTTTCGCAATGGATAGAGAAGTGGCAGGAGCGTAAATTATCAAATCAACAGTAACAGCTGTTCGATCCTAAGATTCATCACCCCTTAAATATCTTCACCATAAATTTTTGGTAGGCCTTTTGGCTGATGGGGCAGATTTCCGGCACGGCGCTCAGAAAAGCATCGTAACTCATGAAGCCACGGTTGGCGCCGATTTTGAGGTAGTCGTCCTTCCATTGCCATTCGGTATGAAGAAGTGGATCGATCTCGTTAGGAAGTTTATGCAGATAGTGCTCGATCAAGGCGTGTCCGTAGCACGGGCATGATATATAGTCGCGGTTGGCCTTTGTCAGGAATTTTAGAATGGCTTCCTTGTCAATGCGATACGCATTTTTGTCGCGTTTCCCAAAGGCATACCATGATTTGGATCGGTAGCCATAGTAGTTCGCAATCGGATCGCGCCATTCGAGCCCGATATTTCGGTCGTAACAGCCTAAAAACTTGGGGTAACTCAAAAACTTATCCGTACCGCAATAGTCGTGATCCAGCAACTCCTTGCGATGGCCCCAATACCGCGCGAAACACTCGTACCATATCGCAAAATCGTCTTTTTTAAGTTCGTCGCCTTTTAGATAAAATCGCGTTCCGCGCCACGCTTTGACCATGTCGTAAAGATCATTAAAAACAGGAAAATCTTTTTTAAAAAAAATGGCACGATGCCAGGTTATCCCTCTTTCGTCAACCAATTCCACGTACTGTGAATTTTCCTTCGCCATCTCAATGGCTTCCTCATATCGACCGGATTTTGACAATTCAAATTCGACCGCAAGATACCATCCACGGTCAATCCATGGAGTTTTTTCGGCGGGTGCAGTGAGAGTATCCGTTTTCATAGGCCAATAAAAAACCGCCCAAAATATAGGTGGTAACCCAATTCCGAGCGGCTTGTGAAGAAATTATTTTTTCTGGTCGCCGAATGGCAATTTCGTAGTCATTCCGACAAAAGGCGTAATATATTTATTAGCCTTCAATTTTCCTTTTTTGTCTTCAAAATAGGTCCACTTATAGTCGACGCCGGCTTGCATGACGAAAGGCCCTACCTGATAAACTTCGTATCCAAGCAACATATGCGACACCGAGCGACTGTCCATCTTGAAAGCATCTCCAAGGTCGGTCAAATAACCCTTGTCGTACGTGCCGCTGATCGTGACTTTTGGAATCAGGTCGGGTGCGGACATCGCGAGGTGAATGTAGGCACCGTTCGAGCTCTTAAGTTTGTCGGGAATACTAATGCCGCCGAGGACATTGACCTTATTCAGCAGGTTGGCAAAAATTTCCCCGTAATTGCCCTGAACACCTTTTGCCGTTACAAGACTTACAGCCTTACGATCTTTATCGATCTCGTAAATACCGTCAAAGTATTGCGGCGTGAAATGATCGCTGTAAATACGGCGCTCCAATTTAATCCCGAGATTAAATACGTCGGCGACAAAATTTATTTTGAAATTTGTTCCAATAGCAAATCCTTGCCCGGATTTATACTTCGTCGTATTGGCGAAGTGGGCGGTGTCCTCAGCATGTTGAACCGTGCCGGCCTTCAATCCTTTTTTAAGATCGTCGTTCTCTGAAATGGTTGCAAATTCCATATAGGGAATAATCTGAATAAAACTATTTTGGAGTACAGTCATCCCAACGTCTGCGCCCATAGCCGTGGCGCCTTGATACGTGACATCCTTGTCATGATCGGAGACATAGGAAACACCAAATTCTGTTGTTTTAATAATCGGGATCCCGGTTTCTTTGAGCGGACGGGTGTAAGGGCGTAATCCCAATACGCTATATTTTTGGAAATCACTGTACACCACTTCCATACCAATTTTCTGGTCGTAATTCACATCGATATTAGCGCCAATCTTTCGCTTTTCAAAACTGACGGCGTTATTATAATTATACATGATAAGGCCGTAACCCAATTGGGAACCTGCGAGATCACCTACACGCGCGTAAAAAGGATCTTCGTGCTTCTTACCGTAGCGGATATAACGCACGACACGAAGTGCTCCGATGCCGCCTTTGTATTCGTCCGTGCGGAGGGCACCACTCGACGCGCTAAAAACAAGCGGTATATCCAGACCAACTCCGAATTTTCCAAACGCTAATTCCGGCTGAATTCGAAGACTGATATAGTTTTTGCCGTCAATGTTTGAGACTCCGAGGGGCATCATGAGCTGGCTAAATCCTGCACCGTCTCCGGGGCCTTTAAAATCAAACCCCTTCTTACTTTCATCATCCTGAGCCACTAGATTGGCAACCACAAACAAGAAAACAATAAATCGTTTCATGAAATAACTCCCATTTAAAAGATCAAATAAATTCGCCCATGAATTCTTGCAAATATACCAAAGTAAACTACCGAAAAGCAAATAACGTGTGCGCCCCATCGAGAATCCTCAAGGTTTGGAGAACCTTGAGGGTTTGTCCAATGATTGGAGGATCGATTCTCGAGGCATTAGCCGTGGTGATAGACGGGAACCATGATCGAAAAAATAAAAATGGGGACTCCCCTGTGTAAGTGTAATTGACGTAGTCAGATTTTTTACATCAAAATGTACCTCACCTGTTTTGGGGAGTGCGGCTTTCAAATCAATGAAGTACACTTTTAGAAAAACAAAGGAGAATGCCGATGCGAAAAATTTACGATGTCAGTAGACTAATCAGTGTCATGATATTTATTTTCTTTACGAGCCTTGATAATCTGTGGGCTCAAGTGGCTTTTACAAAGATAACCGACACGAATAATCCCATTATTTCCGAGCCGGGGTTTGGCAACTATCATGGCTCGGCGTGGATCGACTACGATAAAGACGGAGACATGGACTTGTACACCGCTCCGGGCCTCATGTTCCGCAATGACGGAAACGGCCAATTTACAAAAATAGCCGGGCCGGGTTCCGGATTTCTTACGACTCAGAGCCAAGGCATTTCATGGGCGGATATAGACAATGACGGCGATCCGGATGCGATGATAACAGGAATTGGGGGCTCGGGATATTATCGTAACGACAATGGCATTTTTACAAAAATTGACATTCCTGTAGAAAATGGATGGACTATCGCATGCGGTGATTTTGACAACGATGGTTTTGCGGATGCGATTTCAGCGGCTCCCACGGGTTTTGGCGCCAATCATCCCAATACACTCATATTAAATAATCAAAATGGTACGTTTCGGTCACTGGGTGCTTCCGTCCTGCCGCAAGCCGCCGCGCCCTTCACGGTTCCAAGTTGGTATGACTATGATCAGGACGGTGATATTGATCTTTTTATCGGAACGGGTCCGGGAGGAACGGGAACACCGGGTCCGGATTATTTCTATAAAAATATGCTCAAAGAAACAGGGACGCCGACCTTTGTCCAACTTACGGATAATTTTGCCTCTGAATTGAGAGACGGGCAAGTTGTTAATTGGATAGACTATGACAACGATGGCGACTTTGATTTTTTCGAGACGAATTATGGTGTGGGTGGCTCAATTTCGGCTAATCATTTTTATGAAAATAATGGCGATGGGACGTTTACAAAAATCGAAAGCGGGGAAATTGCAATCGATCAAGATGTTTCGCTGGGCAATATATGGGAAGACTTTGATAACGATGGAGATTTGGATTGTATCGTGAATAATGACGCCGGCTTTGGCATCCGATACTACCAAAATAACGGAAACAAAACATTTACACGACTGATGACCCTGTCTTTTTCAAATCTGATGGCCGGCGGGCCGGGATCTTCGGCAGCGGATTATGATAACGATGGAGATATTGATTTTTTCCTGGGCATGCGACAAAATCGATTGTTTAGGAATGATCTGCCCGCCACGAATCATTGGACACGGTTTCGTTTGACCGGTTTGGCCTCCAATCGCACAGCATTGGGCGCTATCATAAGGGTCAAGGCTACCATTGGCGGCACGTCAAGATGGCAGATGCGTCAGATATCAGGCCAGAATGCTTTTAACGGGCACAGCTCGTACGACACACATTTTGGATTGGCCGATGCCACGACGGTCGATTCCGTTATAGTAAAATGGCCTTCGGGCATTACGCAGGTTTTGAAAAACTTGGCGTCCAATCAATTGATTGCGATCACGGAGGATACGCTTCAGACTTTTCCGCCGATGGTTCGCTGGATGGATGATCAGATTGGCTATACCGCGACGCCCATGAATTTGAATTTTATGGCGAGATCCAATCCCGCGCCAAAATATTTTATCACGGCGGGACCAAGCGGCGCGGCTCTTGATTCAAATACGGGCGCGTTCCAATGGACTCCCGGGCCGACGGAATCGGGCGATTTTCAATTCTCGATTCGTGTGAAAAATGCCGCGGGCAGTTTGACACGAAGTTTTGGTGTTCATGTCAATCAGCTGGCTAAACCAACTTTCACAAAAACACGCGACAAAAATATTTTTATTCAAAGCACGTATCACGATACATTTGTGGCAAGTGCGGCAGCCAATACCGTTTACTCGATCGTTTCTGCACCGACCGGTATGACCCTTAATGCGACCAATGGCGCGGTTCAGTGGGTACCCAATGCGGCCGCAAATTTTGACATTGCGCTACGGGCATCGAATTTGATTGGTTCCGATACCCTACGATACAAAATAACGGTAAACAGTTTACCGAGCATCCATGTATTTCAGAATCCCGTTCGCGCGAAATACGCGAACGTGGTCATCAGTTCGCCTTACCCCTTTCTATCGCGACCAACGATTGTGAATAATGGGCAGACTATTAATACCGAATTAATTGCGGGTACGGATCGCATGTACGTTGGAAGCCTATCTTTCACCAACGCGGGCAGTCAGACGCTCCAGATGTCCGTTCTGGATTCCAATCAATTGGCGGTGACCGCCAGTCGCCAATTGACCGTAGCCATCAGTAAGCGCGGAGAACCGGCATCTATAGAATCGCCGGATAAAAAAATCAAACTGGCTATTGCCTCACCGTCCGAAGATGGAATTTTGCTCATCGAAGAAGATATGGAGGATGGTGCGATGGTTTATCAGGTTCAGGGTCGCGCTTCCGGTGCCACCGTGACATGGTCCGGCCACGAGCAGCTTTTTCAAAAGCAGGGGTCTTCATGGAGATCGGTTGGTCAAAACGGGCGTGCCACGGTCGAGTCACTCGGTCAATTCAAATTTGGAGCGGTACCAAAGGCCTTTTCACTGGCTCAGAATTATCCCAATCCATTCAATCCATCCACGCAGATTTCATTTCAGATCACGCGTTCGGGAAAACTACGGCTGTCAATTTACAATTCGGTAGGGCAAAAGATTCGAGATTTGATTCACGAAGAGCGGCCGGCCGGCTCCTATAGTGTGACTTGGGACGGGCGAAATGAGTCCGGTAATTATGTTTCAAGTGGAATTTATCTCTATCGTTTAGAGAGCCCCGAAGGCTCACGATCAAGAAAAATGCTATTCTTAAAATAAGAATATGAAATGTCAACGAAACCATTAATCCTCGGAAAGAAATATATGAAAATCAAAACCATACTTGTAGTAACTATAATATTGTCTATATCATGCGGCTCATCCAATTCCGAATCGGCCGTAGACAAAGGGTGGAATCTTTTTTTGGATGGAAACTATTCCGAAGCACGACAAGTATTTCAATCGGCGTATGAAAAAAATCCGCAAAATATTGCCGCCATATCGGGGCTGGCATGGTCTCTACTAAAAATAGACAGTGTGCAATTCGCCTTAAATTTTTTTCCCCAAGCGCTGGGCTCTAAGCCCAGCCCGGACGTTCATGCCGGCCTCGCCTTCACTAAAAATATTCTGAAAAACTATCTCGGCTCTGCGGAGTCGGCCAAAAGCGCATTGGATCTGGATTCGATCTGGACATTCCCATACGATCCGCAAATCAACTATCGTGATCTTTGGATATTGCGCGCGGAAGATTTTTTTGTTCTCGGTGATTTTAGTTCTGCATTGACAGAACTTCACAAGTTTGACCCTTCCTTCGCACCGGACATAACAACGCCTGCCGGAAAGACTCAGCTTGCTAATAAGATCGAAGAAATTCGAGCCATGACCAAACGAAGGACCGTAGAATAAGGATCGAAAAATGAAAAAAGTAGTCTTACAATTAAGTATCGCCCTTGTAACATGCTTTTGTAGCGAGGCACAGCAATTTACAAGGATCACGAATCCCAACAACCCTATTATTTCTGAAATGTTGGGAAGCGGCGGAAGCTCATGGACCGATCTTGATGACGACGGTTTTTTGGATGTATTTATTCCCAATGGAAATTTAGCCAGTCAGAATAATTCTCTGTTTAAAAATCTCGGACGCTTCCGGTTTAGCCAAATTCTAAGTGGGAACATTGTCCAAGACGGAGGTTCGTCAATCGGTGGTGTTTGGGGCGATCCTAACGCGGATGGCCGACCGGATCTCTTTGTGAGTAATCGACAGAATTTCGGCAACTTTCTTTACTACAAAAATTCCGATACCGCCTTCACGTTTCAAAAGTCTAATGCCCAGCCGACCACGGATATCGCCAACTCGAATAGCGCATCGTTTGTAGATATCGACCATGATGGAGATTTAGACTTGCATGTAGTCAATTTTGGGGGGAATGATTTTCTATATATTAACTCCGGATCCCCTAACTACCAATGGACTGCCATGGATACGCTGGCACTTTTGCGAGATGGAGCAAATTTTTCCATCAGTGGAGCATGGGCGGATATGAATAATGATTTTTTGCCGGACTACTTTGCATGCAATGCAGGAGGGCAGGCCGAAATACTATATATTAACCGCGGGAATTTTAGTTTTGATCGAATTGTTTTGAACGACGGTGGAAATTCCGTCGGGTGTAGCTGGGGTGATTTACGACAATGACGGCGATCTGGATATAGTTGTTGCGAATACGGTTAATCAATCGTCCACGTTGTATTCGAATTCCGGTAGTCCGACCTATACGCTCAATAAAGTAAGCAGTTTTTCATCGATCACCGGCAATCATGTTGGCTCGAGCTGGGGAGACTACGATAACGACGGCAATTTGGATTTATTGATTGGGTTAGACGGATCAAATAATATTCTTTATAAGAATAGCGGAGCCCCCAACTATTCTTTTTTATCGGTCAGCGAAGCTCCTTTGACCAGTGATGGAGGAAATTCTTTCGGATGTTCTTGGGTTGACATTGATAATGATGGAGATCTGGATGCTTTGATTGCAAACCAATTAGATCAAAATAATGTTTTGTATGAAAACAATGGAACTTCAAATCATTTTTTAGAAATGGATTTAGTTGGGGTTGGGACCAATACGTCCGCGATCGGCGCAAAAATCCATATCTACGATGCCCCGCAAGGCGTTCAACGTCATCAATTTCGAGAAGTGTTGGCGCAAAGCGGCTATAATTCACAGGTTACAAGAATTCATGCCGGGGTTCAAAGTTCGAGTTCAGGTTTTATTGATTCTGTAATTGTTGAATGGCCAAGCGGCATTCGTCAAGCGATCACCCACATAAAAGCAAATCAAATCCTAAGGGTGAAGGAGAGTGCAATTCCATTTGTGTTTCCATTCCTTCCGGCATTACGAGTCGATCCGGTTTACGCCGAAACCATCGTTCAATTTGCCGTTCCCGGTTATGCCCATCCGCGTCCAACGTTCAGTCTCGTGCAAAACCCTTCCGGAATGAGTATCGATGATATCACCGGAATAGTGTCGTGGATCCCATCGTTTCAAAACGTAGGCCTTAATACGATCAAGGTCGTGGCCGACAATCTGCTCGGAAAAGATACGATCACAATTCAGATCGAAGTGCTCGCTTTGGAATTGACCAAGCCAACATTTCCAAAAGTTCCAGACAAGCATATTTTCGTAGAGAGCGCGTACCGTGATACATTTTCGGCAAGCATTACGGCGGGGACGACGTATTCTATGTTGTCCGCTCCGATAGGAATGACAATAAGCTACGCAAACGGTGCCGTTGCTTGGACTCCGGGCCCTTTGCAGATTAACGAAACGTCACTCCAATTTGATGTAGTCTTTCGGGCATCTAATTCTGTTGGTTCGGATACACTGCGCTATAAGATTACCGTACACATTTTGCCGAGCATTCATGTATTTCAAAATCCCGTACGCGCCAATTACGCCGATGTTATAATAAATTCATCGTATCCGTTCTTATCAAACCCTGCGATTCTAAATAACGGACAAACCACCAATACAAAACTAATTGCAAGCACCGATCGCCTGTATTTAGGGAGTATGACTTTTGCAAGTGCAGGCAGTCAGACCCTACAAATGTCGGCCATGGATTCTAATCGACTGACCGTTACGACTACACGGCAGCTGACCGTAGCGATTAGTAAACAAAGACAAGCCACAGCAATGGAGTCACCGGATAAAAAAATTCGATTAGAAATTGCCTCTCCTTCAATGGATGGAATGTTTCTTATTGAAGAAAATATTGAAGGCGGAGATCGAGTTTATCAAATTCAGGGTCACGCAACCAACTCTGTGCTGACATGGCATGGCGATCATTCGCTATTACAAAATCAGGGGTCCGCATGGATAACGCTTGAAGGAAGTGGTCGGGCCAACTTAACATCACTTGGCCAATTTAAGTTTGGAGAGGCACCTAAATCTTTTTCACTGAATCAGAATTATCCCAATCCATTCAATCCATCAACTCAGATTTCATTTCAGATCACCCGTCCCGGGAAAGTACGGCTGTCAATTTACAATACGCTGGGGCAAAAAATACGAGATTTGATTCACGAAGAGCGGTCGGTCGGCACGTATCGTGTGGTGTGGGATGGGCGCAATGAGTCCGGAAATTATGTTTCAAGTGGAATATATTTCTACCGCCTTGAGAGTGCAGAAGGAATCGCAGCAAAAAAAATGTTATTAAGAAAATAGTTAATCAAACCATCTAAATGGAGACATCATGACACGTCTACTTATTTTACTCTCGATTTGCTTTTGCGCTTGCGAGGATAGTGCCAATGAAACGGCAAAGGCTCTG
This sequence comes from bacterium, assembly GCA_031402315.1. Classification (GTDB taxonomy): domain Bacteria; phylum CLD3; class CLD3; order SB21; family SB21; genus JANNSF01. The sequence goes on from JANNSF010000128.1 coordinate 26,662, forward strand.
GCACCTGGGCTCACGGCTCATTCGATGGTATTTGGCGGCGTCACACGGACTTTCACTATTCACGCACCGGATGCAATTGATACTTCGCAAAAGTATCCTTTGCTCTTCGCATTTCATGGCGGGAATAATGAGGGGCCCAATTGGGATGCGGCATGGTCCGGCTATGTCGCCTCGGAAAAAATTATCACGATATATCCACAGGGCGTTAATGGATTTTGGAATGTCGGTATCGGTTTTTCGTCGGCTGATGACGTAGGCTTTGTCCGAGAAATTACAGACTATCTCAAGGCAAACGTCCGTGTCGATACCGCGCGAATCTACGCCATGGGTTTCTCAATGGGAGCTATGCTGTGTCATAAGTTGGCGCGAGAAGCAAATTTCATCACGGCCATTGCGCCGGTCAGCGGGCTTTGGCTTACGACCGATGCGATTGCGGCGTCTCAGCCGAATATTTCTGTGATGTACTTTCACGGGGGAGCTGATGTGAATGTCCCATTTAATGGCGGCGTCATACAAGGAACAACCTTTCAAGTCATTTCCGCGTTTAGTATGATGAATACCTATGCAACTCATAATGGATGTGGATCGGGGCAAGCGACGATTGATAGCAGCGCATCGGTGGTCAATTACCAATTTGGTTCTTGCAATGACGTTGAAACTAAAGTTCGAAGATTTGAAGAAGAATCTCATTTTATCAGCACCACAACTTGGAATACAATTTATCCTGTGATGTGGACCTTTCTTAAGACCAAAGTGAAGTTATGAAGACGATCGCGATATTTCTGGTCATTTTCCTGTCGAATTGCGGTTTCTACGAATCATCGGTACAAAAAGACGATTTGATTCCGGAGGCCCATGCCGATTCTACTGCCATAGTTTTTAAACACGTCGATATTGTGGATATCGCAGGCAATAAGATTGATCGCGATCAATTTGTCGTGATTCACAAAAAAGTGATTGTGGAAGTCGGTTCGGAATCCATGGTCGCAATACCGAACGGGGCTACCGTCATTGATGGCGAGGGATATTACCTGATGGCCGGGCTTGCCGACATGCATACCCATGTTAATTATGAGGAGGACCTTCTACCGTATGTGGCTAACGGAGTAACGACGATTCTAAATATGGGGAGTCCTTCGGCCATTCTTGATTTCCGGGCCAGAGTAAAAGACGGAAGCCTTTTGGGACCTACAATTTATGCCAGCGCCTTCGTAGACGGCAATGGAAGCCGCGGCTGGATCGTCCGTTCACCGGAAGAGGCGCGCACCGACGTGCGTGACATAAAATCGCGCGGTTGGGATTTTATCAAGGCTTACAATTCCATAGCCACCGATGTTTACGACACCCTTCTGGATGAAGCGAAAATCCAAAATATCGCGGTGATCGGGCACGGTGTTCGTTCGCCCGGAATGGCGCATATCCTTCAACAAGGTCAGCGCATGATTGCCCACGCGGAGGAATTCATTTATACATTTTTTAATTTTCAGTACAACGATGCACTGATTCCCAATGCCATCGCGATAATAAAAAATAGCGGCGCGTATGTCACCGGAACACTTTCGACGTATCAGATAATTCTCCAACAGTGGGGGAGTCTGGAAGGAAGAAATAAACTTCTTGAAGCACCCGAGATAAAATACGTCAACCCAAAGTGGATTGCACAATGGGAACAAGGAACACGCTATATTCATGAATCCGGATCGCTCAGTGTTCCGTTCGAATTTCAAAAGCGATTTATCAAAGCCTTTAATGATGGAGGAATACCGCTCCTTCTGGGAACGGACACGCCGACGATACCCGGCGGAGTAGCCGGGTGGATGATTCATCGCGAACTGAGAATTCTTGTTGAAAGCGGGCTTTCGTCCCGTGATGCTCTAATGGCAGGCACGGTGAACGCCAATTCATTCCTTCAACAGTATGTACCGTTTGCCGAGCCTTTTGGGGAAGTGAAGGCCGGAATGAGTGCGAATCTAATCCTATTAAAAGCCAATCCACTGGAAAATGTTTCTAATGTGCAAAACCGGGCCGGTGTGGTTCTGCATGGTACTTGGTTTTCCGAGGAAAAATTACAATCTATGTTGGACACACTCGCCGAAAAATTATTGAAACAATAGTTCAATAAGGTCGTTTCTATCAACACTTTCATTGAAGAATAACGCTTTTTACAAAAAAAAATAATTGCAATATGCGATTTCCATGCTATTTTTGGCCGTCTCTCATCGGAGTGACTCGAAATGGTGTTTAATAAATCGGGGTTGTGTGAACTATTTAGTATTCTTCCTTTTAATTTTGTCTTTGACGGGTTGTGGGCCCACGATTCCTCTTCAGATGCTTGAACCAGGCACCTATGCCATGGAGCAGAGAATATTGCCGATCAAGGTTGGCACGGTGGACATGATACTCAACCCCGATGCAGGAAAGACGGTTTCCGATCAGCCGGATTTGGTCGCTTTGCTTAACAACGAGCTTGCAAAAAACTTTAATGAGCCAGGAACAGATTCGTGGGGCTTTCTGAACCTGACGTTGACGTATGGGCGTTGCAATTCTACGGGCGATGGAGAGGGACTTTTGTTTTTCAATGCGTTTACACTATTTGCTCCGGGTTTTATTGGAATTCCACTAACGGAGGACAAATGCTATTTTCAGGTTGACATTGCCATCCTGAATTCACAAAAACGAGTCGTCAAAAGATACGCTTATAAGGAAGAAGAAATTGTTCAGGCCGGGTTTTACAACGATATTCAGTATAGAAAGAAGCGACTCGCTGTTTTCAGTATGACCAAGCGCGTCATTGGAAGGCTGAAAAACGATCTTTCGAAAGACATCAATGAGGTCAATAACTCGCTCAAAACAGCAGGAGTTTTAGGGGCGAATTAGGGATTTTTAATGATTTATCTCATTGGAATTCAATCCTGATATAAATAAATTGGAGTCGATCCGCAAGGCAGGGAGGTTGCCATGAAAAAAACTATCGTTTTATTGCTTAGTCTATTTTTTGTCGTTTGCCGGGACGAAGACCCCGATCCCACCAATATTACCAAAATTGAAAAACCTGTTCTTTTGACCGACAAAGAGAGCTATATCGCTTTTCAGCCAATTAGGTTGTCAATTACAGATTCCGTAAGAATTGCAGGTGCTGATTTCTATTACTTATTTCTCAAAGTTAATGGGGAGATACAGTCGTTTGTCAAATCTTCCGATTTTACATTCGATTCAGAAAACCGCGATCTCATTTTTGTTTTGCGTCGTGAGGGTCATTACAGTTTTGGCCTGCCTCTGGCGAGTGTAGGGGGTGAAAACGCGGATACTATGTACTCCAATGTCTTTACTGTGTTGCCCGACACGTCGTCCACATTTGTCACGATTCAGACCGATTCCACGACCTATTCGCGGAATAGTTTTGTCCGATACACCGTAGCCAATCATATTCCATTTCCTCTACAATTTCCATTTTGTGGCCTTTATAGAGATCTTACTTCAGTTGATCGTTTTGATTCAAGTTCTTGGCATCATTATTATTATAGATTCCCATGTTATTCAAGTGGCCCCTTTATGAAGATTATCCCGGTGAGCTGGATAAATATTGATTCTTTCTTTCGTTCAAGTTATAGCCTTAGTCTTGCTCCACAAGGGACCTATCGGATAGGGCTAAAATACAAGAAAGGCTACATCGGAGATTCGACGAAGTATGTTGCGTACTCCAATGAGTTTGTCGTCCACTAACCCTCGATCATCAAAAAAGTCTTTGCACACGACATGAATTGTCTTTAGAATTTCCGAAATCAAATTGGAGATGACTTTTCATGAATGCATTCCCCCTGCTTCTATTGGCCATCCTTGTCATGACGATAGCGTACCGTTACTACAGTGCGTTTATTGCCGCGAAAGTCATCGCGTTAGACGATTCACGCGTCACACCCGCTCACACGCTGAATGACGGACAAAATTATCATCCGACCAATAAATGGGTACTCTTCGGGCATCACTTCGCGGCCATATCCGGCGCGGGTCCACTCCTAGGTCCGGTACTTGCGACACAATTTGGATTTCTTCCGGGGTTTTTGTGGTTGCTCATTGGCGTGTGTCTATCCGGAGCCGTCCATGATTTTGTTATCCTCTCTGCATCCATTCGCCGTAAGGGAAAATCATTGGCCGAAATTGCGCGCCATGAAATCAGTCCGCTTGCCGGTCTGATTGGCTCGATTGCGATTTTGGTTATCATCGTGGTCGCCATCGCAGGCATGGGTGTGAGCGTGGTAAACGCGCTGGCCGAAAGTTCGTGGGGCACATTTACGATAGCCATGACGATACCGATCGCATTTCTGGTGGCTTTCTGGATGTATCGTCTGCGGCCGGGGCATATTGCGGAAGCGAGTATGGTTGGCGTCGTTCTGGTTTTGATCGCCGTGATTTTAGGAAGCTATATACCAAATTCATTTCTTGCGCCTTATTTTACAATGTCGCGTGAAGGGATTATTGTCTCTATTGCTGTTTATGGCGCGATCGCGTCCATTCTTCCCGTTTGGCTCCTGCTTTGTCCGCGCGACTATTTGAGTTCGTACATGAAAATCGGAACGATTGGTGCTCTGGTGATCGGCGTTTTTATATTGAGACCCGATCTTAAAATGCCGGCATTCACGGAATTTATTCACGGCGGCGGACCGATTATTCCCGGCAAAATCTATCCATTTGTTTTTGTGACCATTGCGTGCGGCGCGATTTCCGGTTTTCATGCGCTGGTGTCTTCCGGAACGACACCAAAAATGATTTCCAAAGAATCCGACGCGCGTTTTATTGGCTATGGGGCGATGCTGACCGAAGGCCTTGTCGGGATTATTGCGCTGATCGCATCGAGCTCGCTTTTTCCGGAAGATTATTTTGCCATCAACGTATCCGCTGAAAAATTTGCGACACTCGGCCTCACGACGGTAAACTTGCCTGAATTGTCACAAGCCATTGGCGAAGATCTGGCCGGAAGGCCTGGTGGTGCGGTTTCACTAGCGGTTGGTTTTTCACAAATCTTCAATGCGATTCCCGGATTCACCGGACTCATTTCATTTTGGTACCACTACGCGATTATGTTTGAAGCCCTTTTTATTTTAACCACCATTGATACCGGGACGCGGGTGGCTCGGTTCATGGTGCAGGAGTTTTTTGGGCGTTTTTGGAAACCGTTTGAAAAACCGGACTGGATTCCCGGCGCGATTCTGTCGACAGCTCTCGTCGTTTTGAGTTGGAGTTATTTTATTTGGACGGGAAGCGTGAGTACCATCTGGCCGATGTTTGGGACCGCGAATCAGCTATTGGCGAGCGTGGCTTTAGCCGTCGCGACGAGTGCAATTCTTAATTCCGGTAAGAAAAAATATGTTTGGGTAACACTGGTGCCTCTTGCATTTGTTGCGACGACCACGCTAACTGCATGCGTGTATAATATCCTGGATAATTTTATTCCGCTGACGCAAATTCCTGCCAAAGCAACGACGGGTTATATTAATATCGGAATGACGCTAATCATAATGTCCTGCGCCGTGATTATTCTTATCGAAGCATCACGACGCTGGTATCGCATTCTTGTGAAGAAAGAATTATTCATCAATGGCGAGTGGACGTCCGATCCAAATGTCAAATTGCCGGATTATGGCTGTGCGTAAAAGTTACTCAGGAAAATTGTCATGGACTCTTTGATGTCTTTTGGGATGTAAATGTTCAATTCAGGTTATTTATTCGTCTAATCCCCCTGACCCTCTTTTCAAGGGGGAAGTCATGGATGCGACTTCATCCATATAATTCAAGCGTTGGCGGGTTCGTCTCCGGATTCTTCTTCCCAATTGATTTTTCCAAGCATAGCGCCCATCATGTCTTTATAGTTGAATCCTTCGGCGAGCCAGTCTTTACTGAGAGATGAGTTTTGGTGGAGCCCTTCCAGAACAAATTCCATCGCGGAAGCCAGTTCGACTTCATTGGGAGGATTCATGTGTTTCTTTGCCAATTCCTTCAATGAAGGGATTTTATGGAGTTCTTTCGAATATTCTTCAAATGTCATTTCGTTGGATAGTTTCAACCGTCCGCCTTGTGAAAAGAATAATAAAATTCCCTGATAGGTCGGCAATATTTTTTTGTTCAATGGATCCGGGAAGTATTGTTTGAATACTGTTTTAATCGCGCGCCCGATCAGAACTTTAGCGACGCCATCCATACCTTGCTGCTCGCCCTCATAGACGAGTTCGACTTTTCCGGTAATGGACGGAATCAAATAGTACAGATCACAAATGCGCGGAGCGGAATGCTTTTCGCGGTGTGCTATGGCACGGCGTTCGGCGGCGCTGATCAGATTTTCTAACGCGGAAATCGTGAGGCGGGCGCTCACACCTGATTTTTGGTCAATAAATTCACTCGTGCGCGCATGGATCGCAATGTGCTCGACTATTTCACGAAAATAGTGAGGGATATGTAATTCCTCTGTATCTCGTTTCTGCCAGGCTTCCTGCGAAGTAATATTCATACCGTGATCGACGCTGGTCGGATAGTGTGTCAGGATTTGCGAATCAATCCGATCTTTCAGCGGCGTGACGATACTGCCCCGATTGGTATAATCTTCCGGATTGGCGGAAAAGACCATCACGATATCAAGCGGCATTCGGATATTAAATCCGCGAATTTGAAAATCTTTTTCTTCAAGTATATTAAAGAGACTGACTTGAATTCGAGGCTGGAGATCGGGTAATTCATTGATCGCAAAAATTCCGCGATTGCTGCGCGGAATAATTCCAAAGTGCATGACGCGTTCGTCCGCGTAATGAAGTTTCTGAGTTGCCGCTTTGATGGGATCGATATCGCCAATCAAGTCCGCCACGGTCACATCGGGTGTAGCGAGCTTTTCGCCATAACGCTTTTCACGCGGAAGCCAAATGATCGGCGTCAAATCGCCATTTTTTTCAACGCTGTCAATCGCGGCGCGGGAGACAGGATGATAGGGATCGTCGTTTAATGGGGAATCTGCAATCGCCGGAATTTCATCGTCCAGAAGGCTTGTCAATTGCCGCAGAATACGTGTTTTAGCCTGTCCGCGCAGACCGAGCAAAATGAAATCATGTTTTGAAAGAAGGGCATGAATCAATTGAGGAATGACGGTTTTATCGTAACCGATAATACCTGAAAAAAGTGGTTCATTCGTTTTGAGACGTGTGATCAGATTCGCGCGCATCTCGTCTTTCACGGAACGGGATATATAGCCGGAAGATTTCAGTTCGCCAAGTGTTTTCGGTTTTGACATTCATTACTCCGTAAATATTTTTTCAATGTAAAGGATTGACAACGGAAATCAAAAGAGGATTTACTAAGATTTACTCCTCGAAATGCAAACTTTCAATCGCTTCACGAATCCAAGATGCCATTTGTTCCGGAACAGATACTTTGCTTGTCGGTTTGCTGTTATTATGCGATTCAACAAATTTGAGCCGAATTTGAAAGGTGGCTATATCTATGACTCCGATATAATGGACTTCGTTCGGCGATTCTTTGTTGCAACGGTAAACCAAAACACCCATTCCGGACCGTGTCTGCCACATTGCGGGCGGGTCCTTAAAACAATCGTCCTCGACGGATTCTATCGAAAGCAGAACTGTTTCACCCTTAACTTTAAATGGCGCTTCTTGCCTATGAAGGATCTGTACAACCAACCGCCCATTTGTGAGCTTGATGTCCATGTTCTCCTCAATGAGGATCGCATCGATAGAATCAGGATAATAGAAACTCATGTGGACATCGTCGTTGTAGAAAGTTTTGAAGCCATCCGGAAGCTGAGCGAATGACTCGAAGCCTGAAAAGCCCACGACCAATAGTAAGGTAAACGTGCACCGTATGTTCATCGGTGGTTATGATTCAGCTTGTGGATTAAAAATGCGTAATCAAAAGCGATCTCACGCAGGTAGTCATAACGTCCGGACGCGCCACCATGTCCCAGATCCATATGGGTTCGCAGCACTATCGTGCTGGAACTGCGATTCATTGAGCGTAAGCGTGCCGTCCATTTGGCCGGCTCCCAGTACGAAACGCGAGGATCATTGAGCCCTGCGGT
>JANNSF010000129.1:0-3267 GCA_031402315.1 bacterium
TGCCCGGGCACCGTTACATAATTGTTTGAATATTTTCCAGTGGTCGCATTGAGCGTGAATGTTGCCGGTGTGTTGTTGTTAACCACATATTTGAAAGCCTGATCCGTATGGCAAGGCGCACAAGTAGTGTTGCCGGCTTCTTCAAATGCCGCTTCACCCCACTTGTGTTTGGAAAATTCAAACTCAGCCTGAATTTTATCAACACTATTAGGATTGTGACACGATTTGCAGGTTTCATTGGCATCAACACCATTGGTACCGGCAGTACCTGCTGGACCTCTGGGTCCTTCACATCCTACTACCATGAAGAACATCGCGATCGTCAGGCTCAAGAGTCTTGATACAAGTGACTTTTTCATAACTACACCTCGTTTTATGTTAAATGAACAGGTCTGATCTTTTTTCTACCTTATCTTAACTCCTAAAAATAAAAGAAAAAATGACAAATGTCATGTTTTGACCATTTTTGTAATAAATTTGTAATGATTTTTTGATAAGACATTGAAGCGTACTTTCATAAACTCATAGTAAACAGCAATAAGAGGCTTGAATCGAAAAATTCCGCTTACTGTCGTAAATAGTATCGCATAAAGTATGCGACTGTCGGCAAGCGACCACATTAATAACGGTTCAACGGGACTAGTATTGACGGAATCCCTCGGTGTCCGGAGCAATTAAATCCCACAGATGGTATTGTTGGAACTCCATTCATAATAATCCGGCAATATTCGTCAAGTATCCCAATCAAAAATGAAAGTATTCTGCACCTTGATTGGGAATACAATTTTCAATATTTTAAAAAAATTAGGAGGACCAGATAATGAAAAGAAATTCTATTCAACGGCTATTTATCATGATGACGGTGCTGCTGGCGGGATGTTTTGAAATCAAACAGGAATACACGATCAATCCGGACGGTTCCGGAAAAACAAAAATAGAAGTCATTACCAATAGCGCGATGTCGGCTATTGGTAAGGCCTTTGGCAAGGATGAAAAAGGGACGCCCGAAATGGCCGCCGCCAAATCGCTGCTTGAAAAATCAAAAGGCGTGGAGGTATGGAAGGACATTACCTACGGAGCGCTGGAAGACGGGCGCGTCTATGTCCGTGGGACGGCCTATTTTTCTGACATTCACAAATTAAAAATTGATCAGTCCATTGCACCCGGATTTGAAGATAAAGACGGTCAAATCACGCTGACGCTGAAAGAAGATTTTCAAACGGGCCAGAAAAAGAAACTCATCCTTCCGGCCGATAAAAGCAAAACCGAACGCATGGAATTAATCCAAAAAGATAGAAGTGAATTTTTGGCCGGAAAGGCCATGATAGCGGCCTTTCTCAGCGGCGTCAAAATCGACATGACCATCGAACCGCCGGGCAAAATTGTTTCCACGCGGAATTTCAAAAAAGACGATAAAGGACGTTATGCGATCGGAATCACCGGCAGCAAGTTAATCGAGAGTATTGACAAGTGTTATGCGGATACGAAGTGGCTGGAGTCGCTCGCTTCTGAGAAGAAGGATGTGGATTTTATGGAGAAGCTCGGAGAAAAAATGAACGAGCAGATGTTTGGAACGTACGGGGCCTCCGAGATCGTCGTCAAAAAAGCTAAGTCCCCGTTGTTTGACTATGCCAAAGAGGTCGAAGCGGCGCGCCCCGCCTACGAAGAGCTTCTGGTGACATTCAATCAAAAGAAAGAAGTCAAGGGAGCGCAGGGCGACGGCTTCAAATCTCTCCGCGTGGTCGGTGGGTCGTATACGCACGAGACTATAGACGATTTTTTTATTAGAGAGGGTTACAAAGCCAATCTCTTCGGCGAATTCAGCGGTCAAATTGCGGAATTAAAAACGATTACGGTTACTGAAGCCATGACCGACAACAACGAAAATCTTGTGGACGAGTATCTGGGTACACCGTACCCTAACTATGATAAGGAACGGACGCGCGTGAATTTTGAGGTCAATTTGAAGCGCCCTTCGGACGATTCAAAATTTATGAAAAGCATGAAAGGCGATATTGTTTACGTGGTTGGCCAGGGTCAAAAAGAACTGGATCTCGGGTTTACAAAAATAGAAGTGGGCGCTAAAGGCGCTAAGGATTCCGAAATTCTGGAATTTGGTCCGGGAAGCTGGGAGGGCTACCAAACGCTTCGTGTAAAAGCCATGATACCCAAGTCTCAGGTGATCGACATCAAAATTTACGATGGCAAAAAGGAAGAAACTGAGATTTCACACAGCGATTACGGGGATGAAAATTCTACTGAATGGACGTTTAGCGTCACGGGAGAATTTCCAAAAAAAATGCGCGTGGTTGTAACCCTGTACGACAAGATGAATACCTTCACGGCACCCTTTGAAATCAAGAACGCTGACTTTTTCGGAAGGCCGCTAAGTAAATGACCATTGTCGTCCTGGAGCGTGAGACCGGAATAAAAGCAATTTCAGAAATTATTAAGATCATCGAAGAGAGCGGATGTATACCCCATGTGTCCAAAGGAGAAGAGAAGACTCTTATTGGTATTGTGGGTGATGAACGCGGTATATTGAACGACAAAATTCAGACGCTTCGCGGTGTAGAAAAAATAATTTCGACGGATCGCCCTTATAAATTGGCGTCGCGCGAATGGAAAAAAGACGACACGACGATCAATGTTCGCGGCCATATCATCGGCGGCAAAGACCTTACGATCATCGCGGGGCCTTGCGGGGTCGAGAGCGAAGGTCAGATTTTGGAAATCGCGATGGCGGTCAAAGAAGCCGGTGCTCATCTTTTGCGCGGCGGCGCATTTAAACCTCGCACTTCGCCCTATAGTTTTCAGGGGCTTGGTGAAGAAGGGCTGGAGCATCTTGCGCGCGCGCGTGAAAAAACGGGATTGCCGATCGTGACCGAAGTGGTCAATCCCAATCAGGTCGAACTCGTTGCTCAATACGCCGACATTTTGCAGATCGGTGCCCGCAATTCCCAGAACTACGCGCTACTTCAGGAGGTTGGCCGCTGCAATAAGCCGGTATTGCTCAAACGTGGTATGATGTCCAATATCGAAGAATATCTCATGTGCGCGGAATATATTTTGGCCAATGGAAATTATAATGTGATTTTATGTGAACGGGGAATCCGGACATTCGAAACCTCCACGCGCAATACAATGGACATCGCGGCTATTCCGGTTATTAAGAGTTTATCGCATTTGCCTGTGATCGCCGATCCCAGCCATGCCGCCGGAAAGCGTTCACTAGTTCCCGCGCTATCCAAAGCCGCCATTGCCGCC
>JANNSF010000130.1:0-38149 GCA_031402315.1 bacterium
GTGCGCGGTATTTTGTCAACCGGACTTAACGTGATCGATGTGGGAGAGGGCATGACACCGATGCTCTACTACGCGATTGTCTATTATAAAACCGAAGGTGGCATTATGGTAACAGGAAGCCATAATCCACGTGAATACAACGGGTTTAAGATGTGCAATGGTCTGGCGCCCATCTACGGAGAACAAATCCAGGACCTGCGAAAGAAAATTGATAGCGGAAATTTTGTGGTCAAACCGGCGGGCACCTCGAACGAAAAAACAATCGTCTCTCAATACATGGACATGATTTGTTCGAAAATCGTGCTAAAAAAGCCTTTTAAAATTGTTATTGATGCGGGAAATGGCACGGCGGGCCCCATTGCACCTCAGATTTTTAGAAGACTTGGGTGTGAAGTAATAGAACTGTATTGTGAACCGGACGGAACGTTCCCAAATCACCTACCGGATCCGACCAAATTAGAATACGTGGAAGATTTGCGACGACTTGTCGTAGAGCATAAAGCCGATGTGGGCCTTGGATTTGATGGAGATTCCGATCGCGTGGGCGCTATTGACGACAAAGGACGCGTTATTTGGGCGGACAAACTAATCGCACTTTTTGCGCGCGAAATCAATCAAAAGGTTCCCGGATCTAAAATATTGTTTGATGTCAAGTGTTCACAGGCTCTAATTGAGGATATTAAAACCCACGGTGGCGAGCCGGTCATGTACAAAACAGGACACTCACTTCTCAAAGCAAAAATGAAAGAACTTCATAATCCGCTGGCCGGAGAAATGAGTGGGCATATATTTTTTGCTGATGATTTCTACGGCTACGATGATGCGGTGTATGTTGCAGCGCGGCTGCTGCAACTATTGTCACGCTCGACCAGCACCCTCGGACAGCTGTCGGACTCGATCCCACAATATTTTGCAACTCCGGAGATTCGAGTTGAAACAACCGAAGCGGATAAATTCAAAATTGTGGAAGAAGTGAAGGAATATTTTAGAGCGCGTTATGAGATCAATGACGTCGACGGAGTCCGCGTTCAATATGGAGACGGTTGGGGCCTGGTACGCGCATCGAATACACAACCGGTGCTGGTTGTTCGGTTTGAGGCGAAAACGGAACAGCGTGTCTATCGGATCATGAACGAGATTATTGCCAAATTGCGTGAATATCCGTCCGTGCGCATTAATGAAAATGATTTGATCATTGCCTAACGATCCAGGCGCTCGCGGAGAATATGAATTTGTGACCGAATGGGAGCTTCGGGCGCCTATTGAGGCGGTTTGGAATGTGATAAAAAACACCGCCGAATGGCCAACATGGTGGCGCGGAGTCCAGTCCGTCACAGAGGTAACAAAAGGAAATTCAGATGGGCTTGGCTCGATTTCTGAAATTACTTGGCGAAGCCATCTTCCCTATCGCCTTCGCTTCCATGTCGAAGTGACGCGCATAACTTACCTCAAGTCTCTGGAAGGCCATGCGACGGGGGAATTGGAGGGTACCGGTCAATGGTTTTTCAAGCATCAAAATGGATTGACCAGTGTGCTTTACGTTTGGAAAGTGCGAACGAATAAATTATGGATGAGGCAGCTGGATTTCCTGCTTCGTCCGGCATTTCGTTGGAACCATGACAAGGTCATGCAATGGGGCTATGAAGGACTGGCTCACAAACTATCATGATGGATTTTTTTATAACCCTTCGAGTGCGCTATGCGGAGACAGATGGGATGCGTGTTGCGTATCATGGAAACTACTTCACGTGGTTCGAAGTCGCGAGAACGGAACTAATTCGTCATCTGGGCTATTCCTACAAGCGGATCGAGCAGGAAGGTGTATTTATGCCGGTGATTGATGCCCGGTGTCAATTTTTGAAACCCGTTCAATACGATGAGGAAATTAGAGTTTACGCGCGTATTGCGAAGCTTGAAGGTGTTCGGGTTGACATCGAATACGAAATATTTCGAGGAAGCGAACTGAGTGCAAAAGGATTTACGATTCATGCGTTTATGAACCGTGAAGGAAAAGCAATTCGTCCACCGACGGAGTTTTTTGCCAGTCTAAAACCGGATTTTAAAGGAACATTGTGAAAAAAATCGTCTGCATCATTTTAGTTATGCATATCTGCCATCCCCTTGTTTCGCAAAATCTCGATGCCCGAATATTCCGTTTCATCAATAAACACCATTCGAAAACGAGCGATGACTTTTGGGGCTTCCAAAGCAATTCCGTAAAACCAGCGTTTATTGCAGTGCCCGCCATTCTCCTTGGAGTTGGATACCTGCAAAAAAATGCTCTATTAAAAAACAACGGATTGGTCGTCGGTACGGCTTGTGCGCTGAACTTAGGCTTGACCTACGGGCTGAAATATACCATCAATCGCGACCGCCCATACAAGTCTCTAAACAATATCCACACCGTAGGTTCAATGGAAAGGAGCCCGTCCTTTCCATCCGGGCACACGAGTTCCGCTTTTACGACGGCGACAGCACTTTCGCTGGCGTATCCAAAGTGGTATGTGATTGCTCCGGCGTATTTGTGGGCGGGTCTGGCGGGCTACAGTCGAATCAAACTCGGAATGCACTATCCAAGCGATGTTGCCATGGGTGCGCTAACGGGAGCGGCATCGGCATGGGTCACGTTTAAAGTAAAAAAATACTTAAGCGTCTTTTAGCAGGTCATAGGCTAGCGGGTTATCTATATCGGTGAGAATTCCTCTGTCCGTAGTTTCAATCAATACAATGTGCTTTTCATTTTTCTTAATCGTCGCATAAAGTGCTTTTTCAGATTTCTCCGTCAAGCATGCTTTGATAAATAGGTTATCCAATATTACCGGATGTCCCTTAGTATTCTCAAATGTAGGAATTGAAATAGTATCCGGTTGATGATTCATAATTAGTCGCATGATCGTCTCTCGTTTATATAAAGGCATGTCTCCTGGCGTAATCATTACCGAGACGGAATCGATACCCTGGAGACCGAATCGAATGGAGGCACTCATTCCTTGAGAATAATTCTCATTATAAATCCATTTAATTTTTGAATTAAAAATAGTGGCACGAAAGGATGAGTCGTATTTTCCGGTTACAATCCTGATTTCAGAAATGGAATCTTGATCGAGAGCGTGCACAACATGCTGAAGCATAGGGATGCCACGTATGGGGAGAAGTAACTTGTTTTTTCCTGCAAATCGAGAGGAATTGCCGGCGGCCAAAATTAAAGCGATCATGCATTATCATCGTAAAGACTCGAAAATAATGCAACCTTTTAATTAGGTAATTGTCTAATTTGATACCCATGAGTAATGAAAAAGAGCTTGTAAATAAAGTACTTAATGGGGATAGAGGTGCCTTTGAGACTTTCATCAAAAACTACGAGCGGCTCGTAGCACAAATTGTTTTCAAGATGACGCCAAATTTGGCGCTACGCGAAGAATGGTGCCAGGATATTTTTTTAAAAGCCTATGAGAGCCTGAGTTCATTCAAATTTGAATCTAAGATTTCCACATGGATCGCAACCATTGCTTATCATACATGCCTGAACCATTTGCAGAAAAAAAAGGCGATACTCTATGAAGATCGACCGGGCGATAAGATGGATGAAGAGCCTGCTGATTCAAAATTTTCGGAGTCCTATTGGAATGAAAATAGTTCCGGCGACGTGTTGCAAAATAAGGAAACGAGCGCTATCTTGAGACGTGAAATTGAGAGTCTTCCGCCACCTTACCCGGCGCTCCTGACTCTCGTTCATGCGGAAGACTTAAGTTATGAAGAAATTTCAAAAATCATGAAAATGCCGGTTGGGACAGTTAAGAATTATGTATTCAGGGCGCGCAAGCTTTTGAAAGAAAGTTTGCTAAAAAAATATAAGGCAGAGGAATTATGGCCATAAGCCATTTGACGGACGAGGAAATTCAGGAATTTTTAGACAATCCCGCTTTTTTTGCGAATAGAAAGGCACATATCGGCGAGTGTGTGAAGTGTTCAGAGTCGATAAAAATATATGAAATGCTTATTTACGGTATTAGAACACAACCGATTGCACAGATGCCGCCGGATTTCTCGAAGCGTATAGCGTCTGAATTGATGCCTAGAATGGTTAAGGACTACTCGGTCTGGGTTGATCGTATTATGCTTGGCGGGATACTTGTGGCTGCATCGGTCGCTTTGGGTGTCTATTTCCCTCGCGAAAGTTTGCAATCCTTAGTCCCACAATTCGTAGTTCCACGATCCTTAGCAATCCCCAAAAGTCAGGCACTGCTGTTAACCATGGCGGGGATCGTGATCGTAGCACTCTATGAGTTTTTTGATCGCAAACTTCTTGCACTGAAACGGAACTGAATAGGAGTTAGTTCTTATTTTTATCTCTCATCATCATCCAAACAAAGCGGGCGACGTTTTCCAGAATTTGTGGATTAGTTTTTTCGGCCGTATCAGCCGGATCGTGATATGGGCTTGTTCCCTTATAGGCATAAATAAAAAATGAGGGAATTCCCATTTTAGAGAAATAGTAGTGATCGGAGTTAGGGGAATTCGGTCGTGTGGACAATTCAAAACGGAAACAATTTTTATTAAGCGCTCGAACGCGCTCGACTTCATAAGGCGTTCCGGCCTGAAGCATTAGCCCGTCCCGACCG
Source organism: bacterium (assembly GCA_031402315.1). Classification (GTDB taxonomy): domain Bacteria; phylum CLD3; class CLD3; order SB21; family SB21; genus JANNSF01. The sequence continues at coordinate 4,623 of JANNSF010000130.1, forward strand.
GAGGCGACAAGATCCAAATTGATCAACAAAGAGATTTTTTTTAAGTCAATCGGTGAATTCTCAGAAAAATATTTGGATCCCAAAAGCCCCGCTTCTTCACCTGAAAAAAACACAAAAACGATAGTGAATCGTGGCTTTTCATAAGACATCCCCATGCGCGCCAAGTCCATTAAAACAGCACATCCGCCGGCGTTATCATTCGCACCATGATAAATTATTTTACCATCGCGTCCGAGATGATCCAGATGCGCGGTCAAAACAATCGTCGAATCAATTTCCCCCGGGATAATTCCAATGACATTCTTGGCATCAACACTGTCGGCGTCAGTTTCAATAAATATGCGAGGACGCAAATCTGTGACGGCAACTTGGTAATTTTGGAAATAGTCTTTTCCTATGGGTATAACTCCGATTTCCTGAAAAAATTTGGATATGAAATTTGCCGCGCGATTGTAGCCAGCGCTTCCTGTGGCGCGGCCCTCCATCGAATCGCTTGCGAGTTTATCAACATACGATCGAATTCGGTCTCCTTGGATTTTTAGTAGATCTAGACGAGCGCATTCAGAAATGAATGATGAATCGAGTGGAGTCTGGGCTTGCAATGAAGAAGCGCTCACAAAAAAAAGAAAAGCGGACAAAAGCCCGCTCCGTATAATAGAATTTATCATAATAATCTTAGAAGCGATAACTCATGCTCATTAGAAAGCGAGTTGAACCTATTCTTTCACTGGTGGTATAAGCTTTGCCGGAAACATCTTCACCGAGAAACGAATCGGTTGACGCTTGCCTCCACCATCTATATTGACAAGCGAAATCTAGTTTTATTTGCTCATCGATTAAGAAGCTCACGCCTCCTGAAAAATATTGTTTATTGCTGTTTATAAGTTCAACCGTGGGTTTATAGGGCGATTCATGATAGGCGTAACCCAGCATTAGCTTTAGGCCATAATTTGGAATGGCGCCTTCTATGCCAAGCCGATAGCTTGTAGCCGCCCGAAATTGAGTGAGAAATGCATCATCAATATCAGCATCTATTGGAATGCCGTTGTCCAAGATGTTTGAATGAAAGCGCATTTGTGTCCAGTCTACATACTCCACGGAAGCGGTCGTGGTGATCAACTGATATTTATAGCTCGCACCAATTTCAAGTTTCCAGGGCGATGTTATGCGGTATTTAAGAAACGACTCCTCTCGATACTCACTTGAGGCGTTATTATCATCAATGGATACTTCGGAATAGTTGGAGTTTTCCTCAACACCGAGGGATGATGGAGTTGTCAGCGTCAGCCCAATACGAGCATTAGGCATGGGGCGAATGAGCGCCCCTGCTTTGAAATTGACACCGGTATAGTCGGGGCGAATTCGAAATTGGCCATTGAAACTCTTGGTGGTCAAAACATCCAGTGGATCATCTTCCACGTAGCGTACATTAATGTCGTTTCCGCCCGTGATCAGGTTTAGCGTACCACCGACCGACAGATTTTTAGTCAAATCGACGGCACCCGAAAATGACCAATTATTAATAGTTCCCTCTTCCGAGGAGCGTTCATCCTGATTAAACGATTTTCCTGAAATAATTGGACGGCCAATAATTTGACTAAAATTATCAAAAAGATTCACACGATGATATCCAATCGCGAATACCAGACTGCCGCGATAGGTTGGTATCGGGAAAACAGCGCCGATAGAATTAAGATTCGTGAATCCTGTTGAATTACTTGTTGTTACACTTTGGTAAGCAATCCTGCTTTTTGAATTTTCATGCGAAATTCCTGTATGAAATTCAATACGCCGAATTTGTGCAAGACCCGCCGGATTCCAGTACGCCGCAGTATAGTCTTCGGCAAGAGCGACATAAGCCCCGCCGAGGGCCATCGCACGCGCTCCCGGGCCGATCTCCTGTAGAAACGGACGAATGGCATCACTTTCATCCTGACCAAAAAGACTCGATAATAGAAACAGACTGATTAAAAAAAACTTCATGGTGGATCCTTTTGTTTCGCCGTCTTCCGGTTGCCATAGCCGCGCTTTGTGCTTCGTACTTCTTCCTTATCCGGCTTCGCTGCATCAGTCGGAGTCGTTTTGGTTGAGTCTTTTATGCCTCCTGAAGAATTTCCTGAACTACTCCCGATCGCTACAGAATTGGATAGGCCGGAAGATGAAGAGTTCCCCAGCGATCCGCTTGGTCCAGAGGCCGAGATCGCCGTCGCTGAATTCAAAGAGGAGCCCCAATTGTCTTGAAGAGCTGCTCGCCTTCGCCCATAATTTCGTCGATCCGAAGTCTCATTGTCCGAATTGACAGATCCCAATGATGTTTCATCCGATGATGACTGATATTGGTCCTCGTACCACCATGGTGTATTTGAGTCATAGTAATAGGCCCATCGGGAATAGGCATCAAAATCATATTGCTCACGGTACGCCGCGTAATCGGAGTATTCCAAAACGTCCTTTTTCTCTGGTTTTAGGGAGCTCTCCAAAACTGTGTAGCAGCCGGTTATACAACTCAAAATGAGACACAGGGCAACGTTATGAATTATAGTTTTCATCCGATCGGTTTCTATTTCTTGTATTCCCGCTTCGATCTCTTCGTATCGCCCGAGTCGTCTTTCTTATTTTCACGCGATTGACCTTTTGCAGAGCCCTCCCGTTTTGCTCCTTCATTTCGTGCACCGGATGTTGTCTTGTAACCGCGACGATTATTTTTGGTGCCCGAAGTATTGCTCGTAGAAATTGTACCGCTTGAGGAACGGCGATTTCCATACGTGATTGTTCCGCCACCGTGCAAACCGCTCCGTCTTCCGTAGTTGCGGGCTGCGGTCGATCGTGGAGTGTAGGCTGTCGTGTGTCCTCCACCGGTTGGGTAATAGCACCCACCCCAATAATAGTAGGGGTCGTAATAAACATTCCACGGATCTCCAGAATAAGGATTGTATCCGTAACCTAAGCTCCAGACATAATTCGCATCGGGGCGGTAGTACCATGAAGCGTAAAAGGGTGAACGGTAGGGAGGTGTGTAATAGTAGCTGTTGTAAGTAGTTCGGCTAAAATCATCGTTCTGGAATATTGGTTCAAACTCATCGACATCGGAATTGGATGAATCGGACACGTCGTACGTGTCGTTGCCATCTCCAAATTCCGAGTAGTATTTTCCTGATGATTTGATCGCGGTATAACATCCGGCGAGTATAGGTACCAGAAGAAGGATGAAGAAAGTTTGCTTTCTCATAAAGCCTCCTTTGCTTTATTTGGCCAAAAAAGAATCAAAAAACATTCATCAAAGAAAGCCGCAACTCACGAGAATAGTTCCCAACGTTTTTTGAGTTATTTAAGATATCCGTCATGATGAAATCAATAACAACTCTATTGTTGAAATTAAATTTGGCACCAATATTCATATAACCGCGATGGTGGCCGATAATTTTGCGGTTATCATTGAGCGCAAGATTGTATTCCCAAACGCCGGACAATTCCTTATTGATACTTTTATCGATGCCTATGAAAAATGCAGGCTGGTTGTCTTTGTCCTTCTTCTCGGTGACCGACCAATTGATACCACCATGAATCCCGAGTTGTCCGGCAAAGCTGTAGTTTTTGCTTGCTACGGCAAACAAGCCGAGAGACTTTTGTGTATAGCGGTTGATCGCAACGATCGACGTATCCTTCTTGCCCTTTTTAACATAGCGACCGTAGCCCTGGTTATTGAATCCTATTGCCACGGCGGGGGATGGTACCGATTCGTCAATCAAGCGATAACGCACATCAACACCGGGGAGCGGATTAAAATTCACTTTTCCGGAACCGAGGATTTTTTCGCCTCCGTAGGAAATGCCAATGAGAAACCGATCGTTGATACCCACATTGATGTGGCTCAATACACCGCCATTAGCAAAAAGGCGCATTCCGACTTCGTACTGGCCGCGTGCGAGCATGCCGGCGGTAGGCTCATTGACAAGTTGGCGAATTTGCGTTGCCGGTTCCTGACCGAACGCAACTCCGGCGAAAAGCATTAAAGAAACGAGTGATTTTCTCAAGTGATCCTCCAAATTTTTAGCCGATTTAATGGGCCATTTCAGCATTATTATATATCCGTTCGATAAAGCGAGTAAACAAGTATTCGCTTATTGCCAACAAAACTAATCTTTGCGCTTTTGGCGGTTAAGAAACCACTTTTCACCACCCGTCACAGAAAAGGTCAGTCGGTACACACGATCTCTGACGTTATTAGTTGCAATGTTTCCGCGTTGACCGAATTCAAAGGCGACATCAAGCGAGTTCTTACCTTTATTAAACGGTATTCCGATACCAAGGGTTCCGAAATATTCGTTCGCATAGTTGCCTCCGGAGTGGCCGACATATAGAGTCTGATAATAGGCACCGATCCGATAGGAGTTTTTTTGAAACCACTTGAGATTGAGGCCCTGTGCCGGCTGCATTTCAACACCCGAAGAAAGACGCCAAGTGTCTCTGTTTTTCGTTGTAAGTTCTGAGGCTTCTCCCCAAGTCGAATAAATAAGATCCCCACCAACAGTATATTTACTTCCAATGGCGTACGTAGCGCCGAACCCTATTTCGTTTGGAAACTGTAATGATTTAGTAAATGCGACACCCGTGTCACCGTAGACGCCGACCACACGATTATCGCTTCCAAAACCAGAGGATATAGCGTAATAGGCGCCGTAGCGAAATGCGTCTTTTTGAAAGATAGCGCCGCCCACGTACCGCGAGCCGTGTATATTTTCCTCGAAGCGGTCGTTTGTGTTTAGGTATTGATCCGTGCTCCACTTCAATTCCCAAAAGCGTTTGATGGTTCCGAAAATATATTGGACAGAAAATCCGACGGTCCAATCCGAGTTGATACGGTAAGCATTTGTAAACCCGAGTTGCTGAACTCCTCCTTCACCGGATAGTCGCTGGGTGTAGGCCAAACCATCGTGTGCCGAGGTCGAGGGTAGACTGTACTCGTATCCGACAGCGGTCAGTCGCGAAAGATTGATAGCGGTGGCAAAATTTTTCCCGATCGGAATCGCGAAGGCCATGTGATTGATTGTGGTTCGGTCGGAATAGCGCTGTATTCCGCCCGTACTGGCCTCGTTACCCTCAAAGTAAAAATTCATTTCATAGCGCGTCATTGAAACGCCGTACAAAGCGGCGGGATTCTGCAAATTGATGGTTGCGTTGCTCGGCCACGCAATCGAACTTCCTCCCATTCCCAGGGCACGTGTATTGGGCTTGTATTCCCAAAGGCCGTATTTGGAAGATGAATACGAGGAGCCACCTGCCAGAATGGGAGACAAGGCTAAGAATAGTATGGACATCAGAGATAAGATGGTTTTCATTGGACACCCGGCGGAATCGTATAGTGGATGATTATTTTAGGCGAACGCTCTCGGTCGACTGGATCATAATTGAACTTCAATCGGTAGAGCTGAAATGGATTTGAACTGTGCTCAAAGTGGTCCTCTAAAACAAGCCCAAAATTATTCGATGGTCTGGAGGCCCAGCTTTGAACAATAGATGAAATTTGAATCTTCAATGTGTCGTCGTGAACCGAATCAAAGGAATTTGATAAAGGCCCCCGCACGAGTTTAGAAGGAAGCCAATTGGCAGTATCGGTGTCCAAAACATAAGCTTCAATAACATTGGTATCGCCGCTGTTTCGAAGATAATTTCCGGATTGATCAATCGTCATCAACATTTCGGCGAAACTGACCGTAAGAGCTGACGGCAATTTCGAAACATCGAATTTGAGGAGTGCATGATAGGGTAGGCCACCTCCAACGGTCAAGGTGTTCATCGATTGCGGGCTACGATCCCTATAAATATAGCCTCCGTACCCTCCGTCATTGTCGTTAAGCCCGATCACTGTTTCCGGGATAAGATAAGTAGTTTTGGACTCAAACTCGTTCTTCTCGCGGTCGTATCGTTCCCAATTGACAACCAGGGACGTATTGTGAAGCGTATCAAACGTTGTGAGACCTCCGGAGACAGTCAAGTTGCGTCCGGAATAGAATTGCTGAATGAAAGTTGCATTGGAAAAGCCCAGAAGAATTCCGCGATTTTGAACAGTTTCGGTTCTTCCAACAATCCACTTTTGAATGGTATCTCTGTTAAAAGGGACGATTAAATTCTGATCTTTATTTGTCGGGGTGATCGCGGTCTGATTGAAGGGTGCACTTAAGTCCGACGTTGACAGTCGATCCCAAAGTAGATCGTCGATAGACCAAAATTTTTGAATGGATTGGATCTCCAAATTCATAGATGTGCCTGCTCCATAAGTTGCCGCTGAAACCATACGCAGGTAGGCTGACTTCACAATCACGCTATCAAGGCTCTCCGGGATTCCAAAACGTAAAGCAATTTTGAAATCGTACGTGCCGGAACTGCCAAGATAGTAGCGCGTTCCGCCGCCGGTCGTAACCGAGTCCAGAATCGAACGATAGTTCTTGATATCACTGACATACAAGGTATCCGTTTTCAACTGTCCGGTATTGATCACTCCGCCATTGATATCATCCGGATCGTCGGAACATCCAAAATTTACTCCCAAAAAAATCATAAAACAAAAATTAACAAAGAACACAGGCGGGAAACTTAATTTCAAAACAACTCCTTTGATCGTATCATTAAAAAATAAAAAAAATCAAAACTTGATATTAATACGGTGACCGCAAAACTTACAATTAGCACCTCGCATACCGCCCAAATTGGACTGATAGTCACGGCGTTTAATGACCAGGCGCTTACAGTTTGGGCAAAACGTATCACTGACGCCGTCAATATCTGTGTCTACGAGATAAACGTAACTAAGTTTTAAGGTTGCCAACTTATAAGCACGAACCATGCTTTCATTGGGTGTCATCGGCGACTGGGTCATTTTGTGATGCGGGAAAAATCGTTTGAAATGAACGGGTATATCTTTGCTTATGCCCGCAACAAAATCAACAAAATCCGATATTTCCGCATCGGAATCGGTCTCGCCCGGTATGATCAAATACGTTAGTTCAAGATGCGTTTTTCCGTACGCCGATTTAATGGAACTCAATACGACGTCAAGCCGCCCATCCGTAAGCCTTTTATGGGTATCTTCACGCATCGATTTCACACTTATATTCATGGCGTCCGTGTAGGGAATTATATCTTCAATGGGTTTTTGATTAAGGTATCCATTGGTAATCAGAACGTTTTTTTGACCAATGCCCTTTAGCTTGCGCATGCTGTCAATTAAGAATTCATACCATATCAGCGGCTCTGTAAAGGAATACGCGACGCCGATGGAATGACTCTTTCCGGAATAGTCAAGAACCGTCTGAAGAGTAATATCCTTCGTCTCGGCTTTCGCAAGCGCAACGTCGTGATTCTGGCAAAATGTGCACCGCATATTACATCCATTGGGGGCTATTGACAATATCATGGAATTGGGGTAGTAATGATAAAACGGCTTTTTTTCCATAGGATCGTACACGGCCGTGACTATTTTTCCGTAATTGGAAGAAAAAAGCTTACCGTCAATGTGCTTATAGCCCCAGCAATCCCCTTCTCCGCCGTTTGGAATCCGGCATTCACGGGGACACAATTCACAGACAATGTCCGCGCCGTCTTTTTTATAAAATTTTGCTTCTACCATTGGTATTCCGATTATGATGTTCTCCGTGTCATGGCATAATTTTGCGAAATCTATTCAGATTGCCTAAGAAATGCAAGGATTGAACATATCGCCGTTGTTTTTCCATAATCCGATTCTACTGAATAAAGTTGTCGGATAAGGAAAATTGGACTGCGAAATTCTTGTTTCTAAAGAAATATCTTTCACGGTACGTAATACTCATTTATATTCCCGACCATGAATCATGAAGAACTTATACAACTCGCTCTGCGCGCGCGCGAGAAAGCACTCGCTACCTATTCCAAATTTCAAGTCGGTGCGGTGGTGGTAACAAGGTCCGGAAAAATTTATTCCGGATGCAATATTGAGATCAGTTCATACGGTCTGACCATGTGTGCGGAAAGAGTGGCGATTTTCAAAGCACTTTCTGAAGGTGAGCGGGAATTCACACACGTTGCACTGGTTGCGGAAGTCGCCGGAGAGCCGTGTTATCCATGCGGCGCCTGCCGTCAAGTTCTCTGGGATTTTGCTCCCAAAGCAGAAATTATTTGCGCTAATACTTCCGGGGAAATTAAGGTTTTTCAAATGCGCGATCTAATTCCGCATGCTTTTGGTTCTGATAATTTAAAATAACCCATCGAACATGGATTCCCTGAGACAATTCCTGACCATTGAAGATCTATTTCTGCGAACATTTGTTCAAGCCGGAATCATCGTTGTTTTGGGTTGGGTCAGTGGTACGTTGGTTCATTACGTGCTCTATCTCATAAAGCTAAAAGTCACGTCGCGCACGGAGACGGACCTCGACGATCGCATCATGGACGTAACAGAAAAGTCCATCGTCCGCATCGTCCGCGTCACGGCGATGTACATAGCTTGCAATCGCATCGATGACGTGGTGCAGGGAAAGTGGATTGACTACGTCGACGGCGCCTTTTTTGTAGTCGTCGTATTTCTGACGACGGTGCTTTTGTCCAGCGTCATGAAGGCTGTTATGGAGTGGTACATCGTTGCGATTTCCGTTCGAACCGACAGCCCCATGGATGATGAATTGGTGCCGCTTGTCAAACGTGTAAGCAATCTGATTTTGTACTCGATCGCGATTATGATTTGTTTGGATCATTTTCATATTGATATCAAAGCGCTTGTGGTATCGCTGGGGGTCGGTTCGTTTGCGATTGCCTTTGCGGCACAAGAGACACTGGCCAATATGATTGCGGGTTTTGTCATTATGGTAGACCGGCCATTTCGGGTAGGTGATCGTATTAAGCTGCCGGCGAGCAATCAAATTGGTGATGTCACAAAAGTGGGACTTAGAAGTACACAGATTTTAGATTTCGATCACAATATTGTTACGATCCCCAATTCTCAAATCGTAAAAAGCGATATCATTAATCTGTCCTATCCGGACAGTTCGACGCGTTTAAAATTTGAAATTACCGTAGCGTATGGCGCCGATTTGGCAAAGGCCATTTCACTGATCGAAAAACTCTGTTTGGAAGATGCGCGAATTCTAAAGAATCCAAAGCCGGAAATTTTGACGACCGAGTTCGGTGATTCGGGTGTTGAACTTGTAGTAATCGCTCGAGCGGTCCATTATAAGGAAGTCTTTGAAGCCGGAGATGCTGTCCGGAAGCGCATTCTCGAAGAATTCTCGAAAGAAGGAATTGAAATTCCCTTTCCGCATCGCGTGGTTATTAATCGGGCGGAATAAAACTATTAAAATCAGAATGCACGATCGCTTCTGCGAATAGATCGGATTTTCATGCGATACGATTGGTTTTTTATTCTGATAACGATCTTTGTGATTGTTGAATATTATTCGTTTCAAGTGCTCAAAAATGTATTTCCAAAACATTTCAAGAAAATATTTTGGCTCTTTATCCTTGGGTTTTGGAGTCTAATTTTCGCCGGCATTTTTTCATTTGTCTTTCGATTCGGTTCTTTAGGATTTCGGGCTCCTGTCATAGCGATCTTTTTCATCTTTAAAGTCCCTCAAATATTTTTGGCCATTATTTTAGCCGTCGAAGATGTTTCTCGATGGAGTGTAGCCGGGATTCGGAATATCCGATCGTTGATTTCTGATGGTAAAGAGGAAAAATATATTCCCACGCGGAGAAAATTTGTAGCCCAGGCCGGTCTGGCCTTGGTGACGATCCCTTTTGCAGGCGTGATCTATGGAATTACAAAAGGAAAGTATAACTTCAAAATTCACACGATCGAGCTCACATTTCCCGATTGGCCAGCCGCCTTGGAAGGGTTTAAAATAACCCAGCTATCGGATTTTCATATCGGAAGTTTTGAAGATCGTGATGAGGTTTTGAGGGGAATTGACATGGCTAATGCGCTCGGATCTGATATGGTCGTGTTTACAGGCGATACGGTCAATAATAGGGCGGAGGAACTTGAATCCTGGATAGAAATTTTGAGCCGACTCCATGCGCCGCTTGGGAAGTTTTCAATTTTAGGCAATCATGATTATGGCGACTACGTTCGATGGGATAGCGATGCCGATAAGAATCGAAATATGGAGCGGCTAGTGGGCGCTCACAAAGAAATGGGGTTTGACCTCCTTCGTAATGAAAATCGAATAATTCAAAAGGACGAATCAAGGTTTTCACTTGTTGGTGTTGAGAATTGGGGATTACCGCCATTCCCACAAAAAGGTGATTTAAAAAAGGCGCTGGCGGGTGTGGATGAAAAGGCTTTCAAAATTCTTCTTTCCCACGATCCCACGCATTGGGAATCTGAGGTGATAAGTCATGCCGCGCATATACCGCTTACGCTTTCCGGGCACACGCATGGCATGCAATTCGGCGTGGAAATTTCGGGCTTCAAATGGAGTCCGGTTCAGTATAGGTATCCCCGTTGGGCCGGTATCTACACCGAAGGCAGCCGTTATCTTTATGTCAATCGAGGCTTTGGGTTTATCGGTCTTCCCGGCCGGGTAGGTATCTGGCCGGAAATCACTCAGGTTATTATGCGAAGAGGATAAAATAATTTTTGTGGCATGAATTTTGAATAGCTTGTTTGCGGTTTTTATTGTATAATTCTCTTGAGAAGGAAATATTTTGGTTGCCCGATTTGCACACGGGGAATTAAATAGATCGAACTAACGTATGCACTTTCAAAGACAAACTCTTTATTTTCTGCGCTTTACGGTGGACGCAGCTTGCCTATTTCTAGCCTTCTTTTTTTCCATTCAGTTCCTTGAAGAATCGCCATCACGTGAACTCTCCATGGGGGAAGCTCTTTTTTTTATGCTTCTGGTTTTCGTTTGGATAATATCGGTTCGAGTGACCGGATTGTACAATGAATTTCGATCCCGCAATTTTAGCTATGAGCTAATTAGTATCTTCAAGAACATTTCAATTCAAATTATTGGCGCTGTTTTTATTCTATTTGTTTTACGAGATATTGCGTTGCCGCGTAAGTTTATACTACTCTACGCTCTATACCTCCTAGCATTCCTGAGTGTCGAACGTTTTGTAATTCGTCGTGCGCTTAATATAATTCGCTCCCGCGGGCGAAATTTGCGCAACCTTCTTATTATCGGTGCCGGAGAAGTCGGCAGGAATTTTCACCAAACCATTTTGGAAAACCCTCATTTTGGCTATCGCGTCGTAGGATTTCTTGATGATCAGCCACAGTCTGCTTTGAATGGACAATTTTTGGGGAGTATTGAAGATTTGCAGAATGTATTAGAAAAAACACCGGTTGATGATGTTATTGTTGCTCTTCCAACTTATGCGACTGAACGTATAGATGATGTCATCAAGATTTGTGAAAATCATACGAGACGGGTGCGCATTATTCCGGACTATTTTAGATTTGTGTCCGATAAGTTTGAAATCACAATGTTTGGGCGATTTCCTTTGATTTCCGTCCGGCGGATTAAGCTGGATGAACTCCACTGGTATATCACAAAACGTATTTTTGACTTTTTCTTCTCATTATTCGTTCTCGTTTTTGTATTGTCATGGCTGGTGCCAATCATTGCAATTGCCATAAAATTGAGTTCAAAAGGAAATGTCTTTTTTCGTCAGGAACGCTGGGGTCGTAGTAATAAGAAAATACCATGCTTAAAATTTCGTTCGATGATAACTGAAAGCGCGGATCTTGATGAAACTGGCCGCTATCAACAGGCAACGAAAGACGATCCACGTATTACGAAAATTGGCCGGTTTCTGCGAAAAACGAATCTTGATGAAATTCCCCAGTTCTGGAATGTTTTTCTCGGTCAAATGTCCATTGTGGGGCCACGCCCTCATCCGACGCCGCTCAATCTGGAATCCAAGGATGTTATTGAAAACTACATGCTCCGTCACTTGGTAAAACCGGGAATCTCAGGCTGGGCGCAGGTCAATGGCTATCGTGGTGAAACCAAAGAAAGCGCCCTCATGCAGAAGCGAATCGATCATGATATTTGGTATATTGAAAACTGGTCGTTTTGGCTGGATCTTCAAATTATTTTTTTGACGGTTTGGCAAATGATCAAATACGATACAAAGGGATCCTGATTTGCTAACACGTCGTTATGGTATTTCCTGTCTAATTTTTACTTCGATTTCCCTCTTTGCGCAGCAGCCGATTGAAGAAATGGTTTCGACCAACTTACCCATTCACCACTTTGCGAATAAGTTTTTTGAAACGCTCGAGACGAAAGACATTATGCCTACGGATATTGCGCTCCGCACAAAGCCTCTCTCTCGCAAGACCGTCTTAAGAAAGATATTCGAATTAGAAACAGTACTGGAAAATTCGCCGGATGTCCTCACCAAGACGGAAGAGGATTTATTTACCAAGCTAAAGGGTGAATTTTCTGATGAAATTTGGTTGTCCGGCGGCGACGTCTTAGAAAGCGAAAATCATTTTTTTAACTGGAACACATCGGAGTCTTATCCTCTCTCCTACGTGACGGGCGATGCGGTTTTAGACCAGGCTTTTCAAATAAATCGCTGGAATAAGGAAAAAAAATCTAATGAAAACGTGAGTTTTACAAAAACGTCGGCGCGGGTACGAGGTGTTCTAAGAGAAAATCTTGCGTTCTATTCTGATTTTTCAAGCACTCTGATCAAAGGCACCAAAAAGTCGTATCGCTTCGGACAAAACAGCCAGGGAGGTGTTATCAATTACAATCCGGCAAGCAGTAATGTCTATGCACTTGAGGCCGACGCTTATTTTGTTTATGAGCCGTCGTGGATTCGCATCCTTTTTGGAAAGGAGTCTGTTAGTTGGGGACCCGGCCATCACAATAATCTGCTTCTTTCGGATAATGCCCCATCGTTCATTCACTTGCGGTTGGAATCAGAATTTGAACGAATTAAGTTCACGTACCTTCATGGTTGGCTTCGCAGCGATCCAAAAATGCATTCCGTGGATAGTTTCAATCTGAGCGATCAAAAATATATTGTCGCACATCGCTTGGAATTTAAGGTTTTTCCATGGCTGTTCATTGCGGGAAATGAAAGCGTGATTTACGGAGGTAGGAGTGTTGATCCCGGTTATCTCAATCCTATAATACCTTATCACATCACCGAACAGTATCTTGGCGATAAAGACAATAACACACTCAGTTTTGATGCCACTCTATTCCCTTCGCCCGGCTGGAAAACTTATGCCGCTCTGTATCTCGATGACTTTACGACGGCACGTAATCCATTCACATACTGGAAACAAACATGGGCGATCATGCTGGGCGCTCAATACGCGTTTGCCAATATGAGTCTTCGAGGAGAATACGCGCGCGTCGAACCGTATGTTTACGCGCATAAATATGCTTTGCTTAACTATTCGCATTTCGGCTATGGGCTTGGTTCATCTCTGCAGCCGAATTCGGACAATTTATTTTTGGAGGGTGAATGGAAGCCGGCACGGGAAATTGAGTTAGCGCTTAGTTATGAGCTGAACCGCCACGGCATGGGTAATATTGAGCGCTTTGGCTACGAAGATGGGTTCAATGACGATCCGAAGGATACAGGAAAAAAACACTTTCTGATGGGTATTCGTGAAATTACAAATTCTATTGGCTTCAGGGGAACGTACGAGGTCTTAAACAATTCTTGGGGCAATCACATCGTCTATTTGAATTATAATTTTTCAACACTTCATAACTATCAAAATATTTCGGGACGAAATCTAATTCGTCAGCATGCTCTAATGGGATATCGGATAGATTATTGATTTTTCTCTAGTTCATCTAAAAATTCCACCGCTCGGCGCATATGAGGAATCACGATCGAACCGCCTACAACCAGTCCCACACTAAAAACTTCAAACATCTCCTCGCGGGAAACGCCGGATTCTTTGCACTTATTAATGTGATACGACACACAATCATCACACCGCAAGACCATAGAGGCGACAAGGCCGAGCATTTCTTTAGTCTTTACATCCAGTGCGCCGGCTTGATACGTGAGCGTGTCCACTGAAAAAAAACGCTTAACGACCTTATTGTCCTCAGCCAAAATTCGGTCGTTCATTTTCTGGCGGTACCCCGTAAACTCTTTGAAACGATCCATATCTAATTCCTTTCCAATTGTTAATTAAACAGATTCCAGACAAATCCGAAGCGGTATTGTTGTGGCGTAACCGCATAGCCGTCTAATTTAGCGAAATGGGCACGCAATATATTTTCAGCTTCATAAAAGATCTGAATGTCCCCAATGTAAGCCGAGACTCGCGTTGAAAACAAAAATCCTCCCTTTTGATGATTTGGCGTTGCGTAATAAAAGGAGGGTGCATCTTTATAACTCCAGCCCGAATGACGGGAATAGTATGCGCCCGTCATATCGCCTGCGAGCTTGAGATTTTTTTCAAAGAAAAATAATTCGCCGTAGCCCGTCAGATAAACCCGGTAATAGGGAATACCTTGAAGGGCCGAAGCATCACCTTTCATGAAAGTTTGGCGCAGTGTCCATTCCGTCCATTTCCATTTTTTTGTGGCCGCTACTTCCGCACTATAAACTTCCATATTCTTCAGCGCTTCATAGCGGACTGAATCGCGAATGACTTGTGAAAGAAATTTGCCACCCGCAAACCGTTTGTAAGAAAAGCGCAATTCGATAGAATTGAAAATTTGATTTTCCGCAATCTTGAGCCCGCTATTCAGCAGGAGCATTTTTGTCACCGGCAAGTGTAAGACCGAATCGCGTGGAAAAGAGTAGTTGCGTCGGATTCCTCCGGCGAAAACATTAGGAAAGGTCTGAATTGTATTCTGAAACTCCTCCATCAATGATGGAAACTCTTCTCGATAGCCAAAACCACTCGTGTACGTGATACTGGAAAATGATTTTTGAACATCGAGTGAAAGTGATTTCACGGAATGATAAATAGAATGGTATTCGTATTCTAAGGTCGGCTCGAGTATGATGCCTTGCAATTGGAATTGATCCGAAATTCTCAGTTGAGTTTTCTTAAAACGTCGGTCCGGCAATTGAAGACTGTCAACCCGATCTGCTTCTAGTCTAAGGTGGACTGACGCCCAATGATCTGAAAACCTACGTGAAAAAATAAAGTCAGAAGAATAGCGACGGGCGGTATACTCATTTGGAACCGGATTTCTTAAGAATTTCTTAACACCATGGAGTGTACGACTACTTTCACCAATCAATTCAAAACGAGTTCCCCCATTCAGGTAATTAAGATGCGTTCTGTAGACGGTTCGCTCTTCATTCCGCAGCCCACCCGATGTGGTCAAATCAACTCCCTGTGAAGCCAGATTGCGTCCGTAAGAGTCGTAACGATCTGTATTTTTTTGATAATAGAACTTGGTCATCCATACATCGTTGATTAAGTAATCCAAACCCCCAAAGTATTGAGTAGCGGAATAGCGGGAGCGAATGGAAGTGGTGAGAACTCCATCGACGATCTTATTGTAAAATTGCTCATTGGGTGTTCCTCGGCTTGCGCCCCCCGCATAAAAACGCCATCGTGAACCAATCGGCCGTCCAAAATAAATTCCTACATCACGAAAGTTATCACCGATGGATCTGTATTTGAATGTAGTAACAGGCTCATCCTTTATACGTCTCGTAATGATATTGATCCGCGGAATGGCGCCTCGAAATACCTCAATTTTTTCAATATTGTCAAGGGAGATCAGGTTAAGATTGGTCCAATTGACGTCCGGATCGCGCATGGGAACTCCATCCAAGAGAATTTGTGCGTGCTGACTGGCACCCAAGGTAATCGTTACAGGTCTTCCAAAACTCCCAAGATCTTGCGAGTAGATTCCGCCATATCGATCAAGTATGTCTGCAAGGTCCTCATGGTAATGTTTAAGCAATTCCGCGTGCGTAATCACCGTCCGATCGAAAGCCGTATCCGCTAGCACGGAGTCCCAGTGGGCCACGTAAGTGAGAGCCGAAAAGCGAAGAGAAATTGCGGCCGAGTCTTTGCCCAGAGAATCGTGCATTTGCGCGCACAGTTGAAAATAGCTAACCAGAAAAAGAATCGAGCAGTGAGTTATAGTTGATGGTAACCCTCCACCAAAGCCGTTCTTTTTAATTAGCATTTTCAAATATTAGGAATTTCCATTTTCCATAAATGGTGCATACTTCTCGCTCGGAGATTCAGGGGTCAGCAGACTAACGCCTATGAGTGTGGATATGGAAGCGAACGCCGCAGGAATAATAATATAGTCGCTATCCAGCAAAGGTTCCGATCGCACCGCGTTGGCCGCCGTAATAACGATCGTGACCACCATACTGACAGTCAACGAAGCGACTCCTCCTTGTGGTGTAACGCGTTTCCATAGAAAAGCGGCGAGTAAGACCGGGGTAATGCCAGCGCCGACTATGGCGTAGGACGTAAAGGCCATAGCGAGTATGGTCTGAAACTGCGTAGCAAGAGCGAACGCCAGTATCGCGAGTGCTACAATCAACGTACGCTGAACGAGAATGATTTTCTGCTGGCTTGCATTCGGGTTGATAAAGCGTTGGTAAATGTCACGCGTAATATTGGTAGAAGGAGTCATTAGAAAGGTATTAGCCGTTGATAAGATAATGGCTACTGCAGCTGCCATCAGTATTGCTCCGGCAACTACAGGCAAATCAAAACGCGCCAAATGTAAAATAATCGTTTCCGTCATGGTAGCATTGATTTTTCCATCGACGACAAAAAGCGAATTCGAAAAATATTTGCTGCTTCCAATAATTGAAAAAACAGCCAACATTGTTTCGATGAACATCACACCAATAATCATTCCGACTACGGCCCGCTTTGCTGTCTTATCATCTTTGGCAGCAAAAAATTTCTGATAAATACTGCTTTCGCCAAGCAGTAAAAAAAATGTCGGCAAAGAAACGCCGATTATCCACCACGCATTATGTTCACCAAAAACTGTAAAATGATCCGAAGGCAAATTGGCTACAACATGAGACCAACCCTGAATATCCGGGCTTAATAAAAGCAAGGGGACCCCAATAATGACTGAAAGCACTATAATAATGCCGTTGAACAGATCGACGCTCATGATCGAAACCATTCCGGCGAGCAAAGTAAACAAAACCACGATCGCGCATGTAATGGCGGCACCAATTAAGGGATCGATGCCCGATGACATATCGTTCGGAATAGTCCGTGTAATAATATTCAACAGTTTGCCCCCACCCTTAAATTGATATCCGGCGATCGATACGTAAGCGATAACAATAGTAATTGTGCCGAGCACGCGCGCGGCAGCATTGTAACGCTTCTCTAAAATATCAGGAACGGTGTATTCTGCAATGCGACGCACCCGTGCTGCCAAAAAGTAGACACAGGCTATACCAAGCCATGCTCCAACCGATAACCATAAGCCGGCAAATCCTTCTCGGAACGCGAGTCCTGCGCCGCCAAAGAGAGTCCCTGAACCAACCCATGTACAGACCAGCGTTCCTACAAGATACCATACGGAAACATTTCGCCCGGCGACCATGAAGTCGTCTTGTGTCTTAATGAAAAAACTTTTATAAATGCCGATGCCAATAATGACTGCAAGATAAAGTATTATAGCCCAGATATAAATGTTCATGTGCCGCTCTTTCCTAATTTATTAGTTTGAAATTTTATTAAGGATTTGCTTCTTGCGTGCATCGAGCAAAATATCTCGATTTTTTTCGTCCAATCCGATCAATTCGTCCAAGCTAACGTAGGCCGCAATGCGAACGTCTTTGTTATCATCCTTGGTGAGTTCTATTAGCATGTTATATACAGACTTTGGCAATTCCTCTTTTCCTTGGAATACAACGCTAAGGCTATCGGCGCATGTTTCTCGCAGATTCCATGACGGATGCCGACAGTGATCAATTAAGAACTGCAGGGCCTCGACATTGCCATGCATTGCAATTTGTGTGATACCCTCGACGCCTACCATACCCATGGGTGATTCGACAGCTATGTCTTGAAACCGGGAAAGTGTGTAATCCTTGAGGAAACGGAATCCTTCAATGCCGCCGATGTTGCCCATCGCGATTATTATTTCTTCCTCAAGATGGGGGTATTGATTTTTGGCCAGTAGCGCTTTCAGATGAGTCATACCGTCCGAATGGCGCCACAGTCCGACCGCCTGAATTCCCGAAAGGACAAATTTTTCATCGTTGGCGTTTAGAAGTTTTAGAAGTGGTTGTTCCAGGCGTTCATCGCATTCAAAATGCGAAATAAGATGCACCGCGGCTTCACGCTTGTCTTCCTCGAGCGAAAATAGATATTGCAAGATAAACGGGAAATAAGACTCTTCCGATGATGCTCTGTCAAAGCGCTCCTCTTCATCTTGGTCCAACGGATCATTGTCACGGGATACCGTGGGATCAAGTTCTTCTAAATCATCGGGTATTTCGGTCATTCAAAAAAGTATCAATTTGACGGGTGATTTACAAAGTAAAAAGTCAGCCAAAGGAAATAGAGGCCAGTTTCGGCTAAAACGCGTCCATCGACCGCCATCCACTCATAGAGCCGTTGCGAACTTGAAGAATATTTGTTCGAGATTCAGCGGTGCAAATTTGGAAAGCAACGCGGAGGTGTACTCATTGACCGCTAACTGTCCTTTTTCTAAAATCAAAATGCGATCGCAAAGCTTTTCTATTGGCATAATCTGGTGTGCTGACAACAGGATGATTCGTCCGTTCTTCAACTCCATAAGCAACGCAGAAAATTCCTTTTGATGAATTGGATCCAGACCTGAAAAAGGTTCATCGAGGATCAATATTTTGGGATCGTGTACAAGTGCGGTGATCCATTGTACTTTTTGCTGCAAACCCTTTGATAATTCTTCACAAGGATACTTTGCGTAGGCTGAAAGATTCATTTTGTCAAGCCATGTCAAAGAGCGATTGACGGCATCGCGGTGTGTCAGTCCTTTGATTTTTCCAAAGTAGATAAGGGTTTCGAGAACTCTTCCGCGTTTGTAAAGCCCACGCTCCTCCGGTAAATAGCCAAACATCTCTGATGGGGCACTTCCACCAGGAACGCCGGTAATTGTCACATTTCCAAAATCAGGCTTTTGAAGACCAAGTAGGATGCGCAAAAGGGTCGTTTTGCCGGCACCGTTTTGTCCAATCAAACCGGTTATTTCACCCGGCATTAGCTCAAAAGAAATGTTATCAAGAACATTCTTCTCGGCATAGGCTTTCGATACCGCGTCAATATTAAACAGCATTGGCTCTAAGTGATTTTAACTGACGCATGTAATTCTCCCTTACTTCATTGAAAAAGGCAATCAGGGCGTCTTGTTTTATATCTCCGAAGGCCCATGGAGTCGGACGGAAAGACGGTTTTTTGTATATCATTTGTAAATCGGCAAACATGTTTAGACCGATATAGACTCGATGCGGAAGGTTTTTTGTAGTTGCCATAACGAGCTTGGCCTCGGAAATGTAGCCCGGATCCAAATTCACAGACCGATGATCGTCAAGGGTGAAGAACTTATTTTCCAAAATATTTGAATTGATCTTGATTTCGGGAATATGATTAATATCCACGACGTTGCGCAATGCGATATATTGTTTTTTCAAATTGGGACCCGATTCGTCGAGATAGTAATCCGTAAATCCAAAATCGAAAACCACAGACTGGCTTTCAATTTCCCCCCACGTATTCTCAAGAAATGAAATTACATTAACCGGGTCGGTGGCTTGATTCCACATAACTCCGAAAATGAGTTTGACGGGATCCGGAACAAAAACTTTTCCCATGGTCATCGCGAGTTGATAAAAAAAAGGTTGTCTATTATCTAGACAACCCACTTAATAAGTCTAAGCGAACTTCTATCTACGCTGCTTTTGCGACGCGACCGGATTTAATACACTGCGTACAAACTTTGATCCGTTTGGCGTTGCCGGTGCTTGTTTTTGAACGTACGTCCTGCAAATTAGGCAACCAACGGCGTTTCGTTTTGTTATTGGCATGGCTGACCGTATTGCCATACATCGGTCCTTTACCGCAGATATCACAACGTTTCATAAAAACTCCTTATGTCCAAAAAAATTATAGATTTCGTTCATTCTCTCAAAGCGGGTGATTCTATATAAAACACCCCCGAAATGCAAGAAAAATTTATCAATTTTTGACGCAACACGCAGGGAAACTTAATTGGTGGCCCGAAGGGGAATGTTATGACTGGTGGCAGCCACAATCTCGCCTGTTTGGTTATTTTGAATGAATGCAATTACGGACGCGTTTTCAAGATTGATATCCTTGGCTACAGCCAAAGAACGTTCGGACCTTTCCCGAGCGTCACTTTTGTCAAAATCGCGGACAACATTATCGTGTTCCAGTTTCCGTCCGCTATTTTCACCGCGGGTGACATTATTGATCAAGTGTTTTTCAACAAGGGCAAGTTGAATGGTGGCATCGACAGGAATTGATGACAACGAGTACTTTACCGACAATTGATTGGAGGCTATCCATGTTATCTCCAATGCAATGTCAAAGATAGCACCGGTCTTTAATGCTTCAAATATCGCCGCTTGGGCCATTCCGGAATTAGATCCAACAAACTGGGACTCTCCATTGACAATCATCTGAGGAGTGTAAATACCTTCTAGTCTGAATTTTTCTCCATAGTCGCGCTGGCGCTCCGTAAATTCAGGTTTCGCAAAACGATCTTTCCATCCGATATAGTCCCAGTAATCAACATGATAAGCGAGAACAAAGACCGATTTTTCGAGTGTCTTGAAGGATTTGTCGATCTGTGAAGCCAGGCGGTCTGCGGCGGGGCAACTGGAACACCCTTCGGATGTAAACAGTTCGACCACGGCCACGGGAGCCGGACCCGAAAGGACTTGGTTTTGGATTTCTTTCGATGATGCAGGAGTTATTTCGTAAAAAAATACGACCACCAGGGCCACCGCTAATGTTACTAATCCAAGAACTATCTTCACAATGATCCTTTCAGTTTATTCAACTCATAAAACTCTCAAGGACATGGAAATATTCCTAACGCGATCTGGCTAATTGCTTAAAAGCGCTTTTTGCCCCACTGCCGGCGCCGGTATGAGGGACGTGCGCTCGCCAATCTGCTGCCGCCACATGGCATAATATAGACCTTTTTGATCAAGCAGTTCCTGATGCTTTCCGGATTCGGCCATGTGACCTTGTTCCAGAACATAAATCCGATCCGCATGCAGGACGGTCGAAAGGCGATGTGCAATCAAGATGGTAATATGATTTTGTAGTGTAGACACATCGCGTATCGTGTGCGTTATTTCTTCTTCCGTAATGGAATCAAGACTTGAGGTTGCTTCATCAAATACGAGTAACGTCGGATGGCGTAATAGTGCGCGAGCAATGGATAGACGCTGCTTTTCGCCGCCGCTTACTTTGACGCCTCCCTCGCCGATCATGGTGTCCAGACCCTTATCGGCCCGAGCCAGAAGAGACTGGCACGCGGCCTTGTTAAGGACAGCCATACATTCTGCATCCGTCGCCTTAGGATTTACAAACAACAGATTCTCGCGAATGGTACCTGCGAAGAGTTGTGTGTCCTGCGTGACAAATCCAATTTGCTCCCGAAGACTATCAAGATCAACATCCTCATACGACGTTCCGTTGTAAGATAGGGCACCTTTATTGGGTCTGTAAAGGCCAACCAGAAGTTTGACCAAGGTGGTTTTCCCGGAACCGGAGGGACCAACAAAAGCTATCGTTTCACCAAGTTTTACGTCAAACGAAATCCCATTGAGTGCGTTCAGGGTAGCGGATTGGTGTTTAAACTCGATATCTCGAAAAGACAACTTTTCAATTCCGGCGATTCGGACGGGATTGAGTGGCTTAGGTTCACGTGGTATATTCAAAATGTCTTCAAAGTTCTTAAGGGATACTTCAGCCTCGCGGTAAATATTGATTACGTTGCCCATCTCCTGCATGGGTCCGAAAATGAAGAACGAGTAGATGAACAATGAGAAAAATTCGCCAAACGTAATTTCCTGTGCAAAAATTAAGTAAAGCATGACAAACAAAATAGTAGTCCTGAGAAAGTTAACCATTGTACCCTGTATAAAACTCAGGCTACGAATATAGCGGACCTTTTTGAGCTCCAATTTCAGTATTTTTTTGGTCGTGGAATTGAGACGGTCAATTTCTTGTTTCGCGAGGCCGAGGCTTTTGACCAGTTCTATATTTCGGAGCGACTCGGTTGTAGCGCCGGCCAGAGCGGTCGTCTCTGCAACAATCACTTTTTGAATAACTTTAATTTTTTTACTTAGTGTTGAAGAAACAAAGCCAATAATAGGAATCGTTGAAAAATAAATTGGTGCAATAACCCAATGAACACTGATCGCATAGCCTGTTACAAAAATAATTCCAACGAGCGCAGTAAAAAGGATATTAATGCTGGCTGCAATTAGTTTTTCCACGTCGGTTCTGACTTTTTGAAGTTTACCAAGTGTTTCACCGCTCCTTTGATCCTCAAAAACGGAATAAGGCAATTCGAGGGAATGTTTTAGACCGTCGGAATAAATTTGCGCGCCGAGTTTCTGAGTGATGACATTGATGTAGTAGTCCTGAAAGTTCTTTGCCACGCGTGAAACAAAAGCAACGCCCACCGCGGCGGCAAGGAGCGTTAACACGCCTTTAAAAAATTCACTCATGGTATATTCTTTGAACCGCGTGGCGTATTCGTCTATCACATGACGAAAAATCCACGGATCCAAAAGCGAAAAAATTTGGTTGATTGCGGCGAGCAAAAGAGCGAGGGCAACCAATCGCCAGTAGTTTTTAAGATAGCCGAACAGTAGATTCATGTATGTCCTTTTGGAGGGTATCGCGTTTAGAATAAAAGTATAATAGGGCTTATTTTGACATAATTCAAAGGAGAGACGATGAATCTTGAAATGATTCGTGCCCATTGCCTGAAAAAAAAGGGCGCCACCGAGGACTTTCCTTTTGATGACGAAACTTTGGTATTCCGAATCGGAGGAAAAATTTTCGCGCTTGTGGGCACTAAAGAAGTGGAATTCATAAATCTAAAAGCCGATGCCGAAAAAGCAGTCGAATGGCGTGAACAATACGAGGGCGTGAAGCGGGGCTATCATATGAACAAAAAATTATGGAATTCGGTTTATCTTGACGGGTCGGTTCCGGACAAATTGATATTTGAAATGATAGACCACGCTCACGGTGAAATAGTAAAAAAATTTTCCAAGAAAATGCGTGCCAACTTTAGCCTATAGATTACGTCACAATTCATTGGAGGGCTTATTGACAACTAGGGAATAAGATAGAACATGACACACAAAAAGTGACAAACAGTGCCGCCTAAAACAAACAGGTGCCAAACGGAGTGGGCATAAGGTTGACTCTCCCACGCGTAAAAGATAACACCGGACGTGTAGGCTATTCCGCCACCGAGAAGAAGCATGAGTCCTCCAAAAGGTAAATTCTCGATGATTGGCCGAATGGCAATGATCGCAATCCACCCCATGGCGATATAGATAGTCGTTGAGACTTTCGGAAACCGTCCAATAAAAAAAATCTTAAATATTATTCCTGCCACCGCAAGTCCCCAAACAACGCCAAACAGGGACCATCCCCAAGCGCCGCGCAGCGTGATGAGTGTAAATGGGGTGTAAGTTCCGGCAATCAATAGATAGATCGCGGCGTGATCAAATATTCGGAGCGCTTCCTTGATGCGTGGCGTCTGTATCGCGTGGTATAAGGTCGACGCCAGATACATTTGAAACATGGTAAGGCCAAATATAGCGCATGAAACGATTTGCCAAACGTCGCCGTGCATTGATGCCAAGACGACCAGGATGACAAGGCCGGCCATACTCAGGATGGCGCCAACGCCATGCGTGACGCTATTGGCGATCTCTTCGCCGGTGGTTTGTTTACGATGTTCACCCATAACCTCTATCCTATTCTCGTGCCTTGAAGGGCCGGAATCAACCGCGAAGCCGTCTAACCAATTCTGCGCCAAATTCTTTTGTTCCAGCGGTCGATTTTTTGTTTAAATCCGGCGTGACAAATTTACCTTCTTTGATGACCGCTTTAAGTGTCGTGTCGATATGTTTCGCGGCATCGAGTTCGCCCAGGTACTCCAACATCATGATACCGCCGTTTATAACCGCAACCGGGTTTGCTACATTTTTTCCGACAATGTCCGGAGCGCTTCCGTGAACGGCTTCAAATATAGCGGCGGTTTTTCCAATATTGGCACCCGGAGTGAGGCCGAGTCCGCCAATGAGCCCTGCGGCCAGATCGGACAAAATATCTCCGAAAAGATTGGTTGTAATAATGACATCAAACACACTCGGATCGAGAACCATTTGCATCGCGCAGGCATCTACAATCTTATCGTTAAATTCCACATCCGGAAATTCCTTTGAAATTTCTTTTCCGATTTCCAGAAACAATCCAGTCGTTGCTTTCAAGATGTTAGCTTTATGAACGAGCGTAAGCCGTTTTCGTTTTACTTTTCGGACGTATTCAAAAGCGTAACGAATCACATTTTCTGAACCAAAACGAGTTATGATGGCTGTGCTCTCCGCCGCAATAATCTTCCCATCGGCCTTGATGCTGTGTTCTATGCCGGCGTAGAGTCCTTCCGTATTTTCGCGGATCATCAGTATGTTCACGTTATCGTAACGGGAGGCTACGCCCTCGTATGAAACCGCCGGGCGTACATTGGCAAAGAGTTCAAATTCCTGACGCATGGCTACGTTTACACTACGGTATCCACCGCCAACGGGTGTCGTCAGAGGGCCTTTGAAGGCCAGTCGATTCTTACGAATAGACTCCAGCGTTGCAAAGGGAATCGGGGAGTCAAATTTTTCAACGGCGGCCATACCTGCCAATTGGGTATCCCAGTTGAATTTTACGCCGGTGGCCTCTAGAACCTGAACGGCGACTTCCATGATTGACGGACCAATGCCATCACCGGGAATCAAAGTAACATTATACATTTCTATTCTCCTTCATCTGACGAATTAATACTTCTTCGGCGTCCCTCAGTTGCTCTACCGTATTGATCCCACTGATTTCCTTGTGATTCTCCGTGATAAAAGCGTCTACGTTTTTTCCATCCGCGATCATTATCTTTAAGACATCGGGAAGGTAATATTCGTTTTGGGCATTATCCGAATTGATTTTTTTGAGGGATCTAAACAGTTCCAAAGCATCAAAGACATAAATTCCTGAATTAATTTCATGAATGAGTTTTTCTTCCGCGGTAGCATCTTTATGCTCAACGACTTTTTCAATCGATTGATTGCCGGCTCGAATGACGCGCCCGTACCCTGAAGGATCGGGTATCATTGCGGTTAATACGGTGGCGGCAGCCCGGGATTCAAAATGACGATCCAGGAATTTGCGCATGGTGTCAAAGGTTAGTAAAGGAGCGTCGCCGGACAAGACTAAAACCGGGCCGTTATAGGATTTAAGAAGTTCTTCGGATTGCATGACAGCATGCCCGGTTCCCAGCTGAGGTTCTTGAACAACAAATTCGATTTTTTCACCGGCAAGTTCCTCCCGAACACGATCCTTTTGATGACCGATGATACCAATAATACGGGATGATCCTAATTCGCGCGCAAGCCGGATGACGTAATGCACCATGGGTTTTCCGTCAAGCGTGTGTAAAACCTTGGCCATATCAGATTTCATGCGAGTCCCTTTTCCGGCCGCCATAATGAGGGTTGTGAAGTTTTTCATGGGTTATTCCAGCGAATCTTGAAATGAAAGAGACCACCCTGATGGGCTGAATAACCCGACTCAATATTGATGTTGGGAATGTTTTTTTGACTCAAGAATTCTTCAATAAATCCGCAAACAATGTGTTCGAAGAGTGGCGTGACATAACTGCATCGTATTAGTACTTCGGAATATCCGGGCTCGTTCTTAACGACAATAACCTCTCCACCGGTAAACAATTGATCCCACGCTTTGTAAATAATGCTGAGCGTCAACGTGATCGGCCCAAAATTCATAACATGACTTAAGAAAGATTTCACGTGGGCTTGTGTGGCAAGCCGGCCCGCCGCTCGGTTGAGATCAACCGCAGACATTCCCTTTTCTACGAGCAATCTCGTGGACGTTTCTATAAACGCATTGTAGGCAATATGGCTGAACCAAGCCGATCGAGAAAACAGCTCTATCAATTGGTTGGGGGACAGCAGTTGTTCGTCTTTAATGCCAATCGATTTTAAATATTTCCTGCAATCGTCGGGCAGCGAGTAGACAAAAAGTTCCCAAGGCAGTTTTTGACTAACCACATACTCGAGCCTGGAACGAAGGCTTTGACCGCGAACGGATTTTGCCGGTTTATCGAATATTCCCATGCATCTCCCAGATCACGTTATCAATCAATCGTGTTTTTCCAAAATAAACGGCCAGCGCAAGTAAAACGCTATTTGTCAATTCTTCCACCGGCTCTAAGCTATCGGTACTGACGATTTCCACATAGTCAATTCTGGCCAGAGGCCTTTTAATAATACATGTGTGCATACAATCTTTCAAGACACCAGCATTTCGTTCTCCGGCTTTTATGAGTTGCGATGCAAGCGTCAGTGCTTCCGACAAACACAATGCTTGCAAATGCTCATCGGGATTGAGATAGATATTGCGCGAGCTCATGGCCAGGCCGTCCTTTTCCCGTACGATCGGAGCGCGAATTAATTCGATGTCAAAAAAGAGATCGCGCGTCATTCGCGAAAGAATAAAGAATTGCTGGGCGTCCTTTTGTCCAAAAACCGCCACGTTTGGACGAACGATGTTAAACAGTTTGGCAACGACCGTTGCAACGCCACGGAAATGGGTCGGACGTGTGATTCCGCATAAAACGCTGCTCATTCTTTCAACTTCAATCATGGTATAAGCATCGGCACCATAGATATCCGACGACTCAGGGAGGAATAGCATATCAACACCGGCGGCTTCGGCCATTTCCCGATCCCGTTCAAAATCGCGGGGATATTTTGAAAAATCTTCCTTTGGACCAAATTGCGTCGGATTGACGAAAATACTCATGATCACTTTGTCGCACG
This sequence comes from bacterium, assembly GCA_031402315.1. Classification (GTDB taxonomy): domain Bacteria; phylum CLD3; class CLD3; order SB21; family SB21; genus JANNSF01. The sequence continues at coordinate 31,692 of JANNSF010000130.1, forward strand.
CGCCCTTGTCCCGGGCCGTATTTACAAGGCTCAGGTGCCCCTCGTGAAGATAGCCCATGGTTGGAATGAAGCCAATTCGTTGTGATCTTTGCTTTTGATCTTGAGTCCATTCAGAAACTTCGAGCGGCTTTTTAAGAACAATCATTCGCTCACTTCTCCCGCAATGGAAATTCCGAAATTACTTTTTACTTTTGCAACTTGCCCATCAAATTGCCCGAGCAAAAACATAGCTTTGATAATGGCGGATTCAGTCGTCATGTCGCCGCACGAAATGGCGCCGGCCTTTGATGCCACTTGACCGCATTCATACAGAGTAAGGTCCACAGAACCGCTAAGACATTGACTTGCAAGGGCTACCATTTTTCCGATTTTGTTGACTTTCTCAATCCAAGGAATAAGTGAATGGTCCAGAATGGGAACGTTTCCGGCACCAAAAGCCTCCAGAATAAAAATCTTAAAGGAGGTGCCCGCCAAAGCATCAAGTTGGTCGGACAATAGTCCGGGAAAAAGCCGCATACAAAATACTTCGTTCTGTAACTTGGAGTCCACGCGAAATAGGCCGCGCGGCTGACGATGATTATTCTTTATTTCAATATGCAGTCCGACTTCCGCCAGCGTCGGATAATTTGGCGACGTAAAGGCATCAAAGTCATCGATGCTTATTTTCTTTGAACGGTTTCCGCGAAATAATTTGTTGTCAAAAAACACACTTACTTCGGGAATATCCAGCGTGGCGAGTTCGATGGCGTTAATTAAGTTATTTTTCGCATCGGTGCGAATCTCGGAAAGGGGTCGCTGGGAGCCTGTCAGAACAACCGGTTTCGGCAGATTGCCCAGCATATAAGACAGGGCGCTGGCCGTATAACTCATCGTGTCGGTCCCGTGGATAATCACAAACCCGTCGTATTTGTCCATATTAGCTTCAATCACATTCGCGATTTGGATCCAGTGATTTACGGAAATATTGGAGCTGTCAATCGATAACAAAGCCACAAATTCGATTTCGGCAACGGCTTTGATGTCGGGTATATATTGAAATAGGGAATGTTTGAAATCGTTTCCGATCAAAGTGGGTGTTGCGCTTGCGGTCATCCCCATGGTACCGCCCGTATGTAGGATCAGAATTTTTTTCATAAGTCAAACGGCGCGAATGTAGGCTAAAAACCGACGGTAAACAATAAAAAATAGCCTCAAATCTTACGGCCGACTAGGCCTTGCACGTCCATTTGATGTTTGAGGTGTGCGGTAGATTAATTTCGATGGGGCTGTGTCTGAGGAGGGTACAATGGCCACATCGTATGCCAATCATTCCCTTCTTTTTTACGAAGGGTTGCTGATTATTTCATTGTGTGGTATGTGTTTTGTACATCGTCGTCGTCCTCGAGCATACCGACAAGTTTCATAACATCATTCGATTGGACGTCGGTAAGTTCCGTTTGCGTAGTCGGGAGGTATTGCAATTCGGCGCTGATGACGCCAAGTTTCTTCTCCTCCAAGCGTTTTTGCATGCCGGCAAAATCTGCAAACGAGGTATGGATATAAATCTCATGCTCGCCCACCAGAAAGTCCTCGGCACCGAAGTCAATTAGATCTAACTCCAATTCATCAGCGTCGACGTTTTCATTCTTGATGCAAAACACGCCTTTTCGTTCGAACATGAAGGCGACCGCGCCGCTGGCCGCAATGGTTCCGCCGGCTTTGGTAAAATAAAGGCGCACGTTCGCCACGGTGCGTGTAGGATTATCCGTGGCGGCCTCGACAAGAATACCCACGCCATGTGGACCGTAACCTTCGTATATGATTTCTTTAAGTTCACGCTCGTCCTTTAAAGAAGCGCGTTTGATGGCCGCTTCAATCCGGTCTTTTGGCATATTGACATTTTTGGCATTTTGAATAGCCGTGCGGAGACGCGCATTGGTATCGGGATTCATACCGCCCTGCTTTACCGATATGGCAATTTCTTTGCCCCATTTCGTAAACGCTTTCGCATTACGATCGTTGCGTGCAAAAATTGTATACTTACGCTTTTCAAAAATACGACCCATGGTGGTAACCTTTTATAAGTGTTTATTTCTTAAATGTAATTTGGATTTTGAAATATTTTCTCGGTTCGAATTCCGTGCACCATTCTCCACGGTATTGTTTTACCGCATCCATTGTATTCCGGGGCAATGCTGTTAGTCGATCTTTATCGGTATGAATGATGAATACGAGCTGGTGCTTATTATTATGCGCATCAAGGTCAATTTGAATTTCTTCATTACTTATCGATTGCAAATACTCAATCACATCTTCGACGATTCTTGCCAACGGTTTAGGATCTTGAAAAGTGAGCGTACATCCTAGATCAAGACAGAGGTGCGCGTGAGGGAGTCGATCGCTATAAACCCATTCAATGATTTGTTTCAAGTTAATTTCTTGCATCGGCAGACGCAAAATAGTGTTTGGGAAGCAAAGGGGCAAATAAAAGATACGTTAGAAAATTGACGGTCTACTTAAACAGCGTATCAAACGCTTCGTCAAGTTTTCGAATGCCGATAATTTCTATTCCGGGTACTTTTGGCGGGTCTTTGAGGTTGCCCTTTGGAACGAGAATTTTTTCAAAACCCAATTTTTGCGCTTCACGAATGCGATGTTCCAAAAAACTGACGGCGCGAATTTCCCCGCCAAGCCCCACTTCTCCCACGACTACGGTAAAAGGGTCAATCGCTTTATCGCGCAAACTGGAAACGATCGCGAGCGCCACGCCTAGATCCATAGCGGGCTCATCTGCTTTTAGACCACCGGCGATATTAAGGAAAACATCCGACTGGCCGAGGGGTACGCGTCCACGTTTTTCTAAAACAGCGATCAGTAATTGCAGCCTCCGTAAATCAAAGCCGGACGTAGTTCGCTGCGGCATGCCATAATTGGTGAGTGTCGCAAGACCTTGCACTTCCACTAGCAAAACGCGCGTTCCTTCCAATATCGGGACCACGGCGGAGCCGGATTGATTTAGGTAGCGTTCCGATAAAAAAAGCTCAGAAGGATTTGATACTTCCGCAAGGCCGTCTTGTTTCATTTCAAAAATGCCGATTTCATTGGTCGAGCCAAAACGGTTTTTCGTCGCGCGCAAAATCCTAAAAAAATGGTGGGCGTCGCCTTCAAATTGCAAAACCGTGTCCACCATGTGCTCGAGAACTTTTGGTCCGGCGATGACGCCGTCTTTAGTGACATGACCAACCAAAAAAACAGAAATATTCTTAGATTTCGCAAGATGCATCAGAACGGCAGCACATTCACGAACCTGACTGACGCTTCCTGGAGCGCTTTCGATTTCCTCACGATACAGCGTCTGAATGGAATCCACAATGATAAGACGTGCACCGGATTTTAGGATCGCTTGAACAATCTTATTAAGATTGGTTTCCGCATAGATCAAAATATTTTTATGACGTTTGGCCATCCGTTCGGCGCGAGATTTGATTTGTTGTACCGATTCTTCGCCCGAGACATAGAGAATTTTTTCCTGAGCATATCCGGCCATTTGAAGCATGAGTGTGGACTTGCCAATTCCGGGTTCTCCGCCGACCAAGATAAGAGAACCTTCAACAATGCCGCCGCCGAGAACACGATCAAATTCTTCCATCCCCGTTTTTTTTCGGCGATGGGCTTGCGATTCGATTTTGTCCAGCGATTGCGGTTCCTCGCTCATATCCACGTAGGTGGACGAATCCATATACTTGAGATTTTTGAGCAGATTTTTTACGGGTTCTACCGCACGCTCTTCGACAAAAGAATTCCACGTTTGACACTCCGGACATCGACCCATGGATTTTGCGCTTTGGTATCCGCACGTTTGACAGACGAATTGAGATTTTATTTTAGCCATGAGAGAAATGTAATTTTATAATTCAATAAATCAAACTCAGAGATGGAATAGATAGGTACTAAGAAAAAAAATTCATTGTTCAAATTTCGGTGGTATCGAGTCCAATGGATTTCGTATAATGAGGTACGAAGAAAGTGAGAAGAGAATATGCTGCCCAAAACACCGGAAATGATACAGGCCTTCATGAATCGGGACCTTTCGTACGACGGGACATTTTTTACCGCGGTTAAGACAACCGGAATATTCTGCCGTCCGTCTTGTGCGGCACGAAAACCCCTGCTTAAAAACATAGAATTCTTTCAAACTCAAAAAGAAGCGCTATTTTCGGGTTACCGGCCTTGTTTGCGTTGCAAGCCACTAAATCCGGAAGGAGGCCATCCGGATTGGATAAAAACTCTTCTAAGTAAAATTGAAAAAGAGCCGGAGTCTCGAATCAAAGACTCCATGATTCGCGAAGAAGGTATTGCTCCGGAAAGGGCACGGCGTTATTTCACAAAAAATTTTGGCATGACATTTCATGCTTATGCAAGGGCGCGAAGACTGACGCGTTCTTTTCAATTTCTGAAATCGGAAATACGTATGGATCAAGTCATCTACGATCATGGATATGAGTCGCAAAGTGGCTTTCGGGATGCGTTTCAAAAATTGTTTGGTGAAACACCGAAAACGTCCCGCGGTGGATTGTGCATTATGATGGCATGGATCGAAAGCCCCATTGGACCATTGATTGCCGGTGCAAGTGATGAAGGTTTGTGTTTCTTGGAATTTAGTGATCGCCGCATGCTCGAAAAGCAGGTCAAAACGCTCCGCCAGCGACTTAAAAAGACCATTCTTCCCGGCGAACACGAATTGCTTGACCAATTGCGCGTAGAGTTGGCTGAGTATTTTTTTGGACAACGAAAAAAATTTTCGATTCCACTCGTTTTTCCGGGAACGCCGTTTGAAGAAAAAGTGTGGAATGAACTCTTGAGAATTCCGCACGGGAAAACAGTTTCCTACGAAGCAATAGCTCAAAAGATAGGCCATTCTGACGCGCAAAGGGCTGTTGGACGTGCAAATGGCATGAATCGAATCGCCATAATTATTCCTTGCCACCGGGTTGTTAATAAGAATGGCGAGCTCGGCGGCTATGGAGGCGGAGTTTGGAGAAAACAAAGATTGCTGGAATTGGAGCGCGGTGAGTTGAAACTCTTATAGATTGAATCCACCAACCTATCATCCTATTTCTTATCCAAGGCTTTGTTCTCGAAAACCTTGGTCCAATCCATACCTCCGGTTTTTTGCATCAGAACAAATAACGTCAAAACCGCGCCAATCGTAACACTTAAGCCTGTATAACCTTCAAAGAAAAAGCTAAAAGAAAAAAGAATCAGGTATACAAACTGTGTTGGCAGAACAAACCACAACGTATAACCAAGCCCGGTTACGAGACGCATGTAGGAGCCGACCAGCGCCATGGAAGTCAAAGCGGATATAGCAAAGGATGTACTTAGTGTAAAATGATCAACGAGATAGGCGAACAACAGGTTGAATGAGAAAAATGCACCGGCCAGAAAAAAATAATTCATCGGATGAATGTTATTTCCGGTGATCGCTCCCATGATGATTAATATCGTAAAGAAAAAAAGAAGTGACACCGGTGCAAAAAAACTGATGCGTTCGGCGGTTGGTCCGGGATTAAGTTTTTTGGGCATCTCAACACCAATTTGAATTTTAGAAATCAGATCGGAATACTTCCATGTCAAAGCCCATCCATCGTTGGTTTTCTGTCTTTCGGTCGGAGACATGCTATGGTCGGGAATATTGAATTCATCAAAATGTAGATCGGTATGAAGTTCGAAATCCCGAACGCGTTGTGTATTCTCTCCAAAACTATATTGCCAGGTGCCGGTACCTTGCGAAACATACTGAATGTGGACGACGGCCTTTTCATTAGGTTGGAGTGCGATTGACATTCGTGGCGAACCGGATTCATCAAAAGACTTTGCAATGCTATTATAATCCTTGTCGTTGACCTTGAATTCAAAATCATCATAGATCGCCTGCGGTGATGGAAATAGCATTTCGATCCATACTTCGTTCGGCTTTTCAGTATTCTGAACGGTGTAGACGGCCTCAAATTTCACCTTGTACACACTATACCAAAGTAACCCCTTTTGACGATAATCGACTTGAAGATCGGTGGTGATTTTACTTTGGGTGAATTCAATATGTTTTGGGCGTTCAACTTTATGGGTGCGTTCTTGTTCAATGGTTTGTCCTGCCGCATTGACCGATCGATCTATGTACGTCTCATCGACAGAATGGTAAATATAAGCTTTTGGATTGAACTGCTTATGGGTGCCGCCCCAGTTTTCCTCAATGCTATGACCTAGGACACTCGATTTGTCATTGGTGCGTGAACTGATTGTTCCGCCGAGTATGAACCATGCGATCATGGTGCAAAAAAATATGCCGATGATTGCAAAAAGACGCAGTGCTGTCATTTTTTGGATCCTTTCGTTATTTGTCTCCCTTGAAAAGCCTGCACCGAGTGAGCCGAGGTGGGGTTAGGGGAATTGGACGAATGCATTTTTTTCGAAAATTC
>JANNSF010000131.1:0-6739 GCA_031402315.1 bacterium
GAACGAGCGCCGCGCTGAGGTGTTCGTCGGCTACCGGGTATATCTGCAAGAATCCAGCCCCAACATCTTGCTCGAATATGTCCAACTTTTTCGGTGATCTGGAGCGTTCAGGGAGTCTTTCCTCAAAAAAATTGGGCGGCGGCGTACTTTGGAGTGACAGCGGCTCTTCGCTCGCGAGTTTCAATGCAGCAAAAATTTCAACGAATCTGATTTCCAGTTCAACTAAGTCCCAAGCCATTCGCCGAGAGGGGAATGCTTCGTACACACTCTTTAATGTGACACCCGGAATTGAATTTGAAACTGAACATATTTCCAATGTGCAACGCGATTCAGGATTTGGATCAGCTTTTCAGCGAGTTAAACCAAGACTAGACTTTTCACGGGGAGCTGCATTCCAAAGCGGTGTCTCCTACGATCGAAGGCTGGACAGACTCACAAACGATCAGGATTCCTTGAAAGGCAATTTGTCCATTACATCCAACTACCAGTCCTATATGCGTGCACGTATCGGCTCCGATTTTTCTTCCTCGATTGAATTTTCTCACTATGAAAAGACATTCTATTCGAAATTTTCCGATGCCAATCATTTGGATAAAATTTCAAACCTTGCGGCGATCGCGTTCGATGCAGGAGTGGCAGATAGGGCTATTCAGATTAGCATGGACTATCAATTGTCCGACGAACGGGTTCAGAATCGGAAAATTATTTTTATACCGGTACTCTCAAATACGGGTAACTTTATCAGGGTGGAAGCGGATAGCTTTCGTCAAGTCCCGCAAGGGCAAGGTGATTGGATACAAAGTTCCGTGCGCTCACCAGGGTTCTCGCCAATTGTCGGGGTTCACTTTTCTACACGGTGGGGCATTAATTATGGAAAGCTCTTGGTGAACGATGAAGATTCGTCCGGCCTAAGCAATTTCTTACGTGGTTTTACAACGGAAACGCTTTGCCGGATTGAAGAAAATCAGACCGATCCGTCTCGTTCTTTCTATTTCTTGAATATTCTCGATTACATGAAAAGAAACACCCTTCGAGGAAGTATATATTTGAAAAACGATGCTTTGTATCACTATCAATCAGGATTTTGGAGGTGGCGCTATGAGTTGCAAAAATCTAAAATTCAATTGTATCAGGATGGCGGAGAATTTCAAAAACGCACTACTCATAACTGGTGGAACCGTCATAATTTAACCGATGAAGTTGCGATTGAAAGTGAATTCGGAATGGAGAAATCGCTTCGCTTGACCACCGTTCGCATTGGAGGCTTAGGATCGAACTATTCAATTCGCTCGTGGAGCACGATTCCTTCTGTTATATATCGTCCAATTCCACAATGGGAATTAATCCAAAAAGTCAGTTTTAGGAAATTGAGAGATAATTTTTCAAAACGAAATGCGACCGTTTTTGGTGTCGTACCCCAGGCTGGATATTCCTGGCTTGAAAAGGGTCGCGCGGTTTTTTCAATGGAATTAACAAAGCTTAGTCTTGACAGACCGGCAACGGGCGCCCCATTTGAATTGACGCAGGGACTCACCAGTGGCTGGAATTCGTTGTGGTCTATTACCTGTGGCTACAAGATCAATGACCATATGACGGCCGACCTTTACTATACGGGAAGAAGGTTATCGGGTCAAAAAACTGTTCATATCGGAAATGCAGAAGTAAAGGCGTATTTCTAAATGCGGCTTAGGAACTGAAAAATTGTTTCTTGCTTGTTCACGGAAACAGGAAAGCCTATTTCTTCTGCATCGGCCCATACATCGGGTGATTCGATAGCTCCCATCGGTTTATCAAAATTGAATGTCTCTAAGTTGGACGGCTTCTTTTTTGGTCTCAATTGAAAAATTTCGTTTCCAATCGGTGCCAGAAATTCGGCAAATGTTAGAAAATCTTTATTAAAAAAATCATGAAGCGGATCGCGACGTTTTGATGATAATGACTTGAATTCGTCGAGCAGTCTTCCTGAAATTTCTGTTTCTTCAAATATTTTCAAAGAATTCAAAGCTCCATCTCCTTCTTAACCTTTTCAAATGCTTGAAGGGCCGTCACTTTGGTGGATATCTTGTTTTGAACAGAATCTATAAGATCCGCTTGATCAAGAAGGAATGAACAATACTCATAGCCCTGGCTTCCACAGGTGATTTCAACAGAAAGCAGTGACAACGTAGAAATCTGACTGAAAAGCCCTTTAAATAAGCCGGAGTAGAAGGAGCAAGCGCAGTCCTGTTGTTTTGGCAATATTTCCGCAAAAAGTGAATGGTAGAGATCAATAAAAAGAAAATTGTCACGACGCTTTAATGCGAAATTACCAAAGCCCCTGGATGCCAGGTCAACAGTGCATAGCTTCAATAAGGTATTCATATCCAGTTCCTGCACGGTTGCGATTTCCGGATACGTCGTGTGCGCTTGTGACTGGACCCTCTTAAAGAGATCGATGCTCATGATTTCACCCAATCGAGGAAGTGATTCCCGTGGGATGGAGCGCCAGAAATTCTCATCAAAGGCGACCAGCCGTTCGCCCATAGGTGACTGAATTTCTGCTTCCACCGGCACGAACTTGAGAAGAGTATCTTGGACCAATTTTTCCGAAAGGGTATCTGACATCTGATTTTATCCGATTTTCGTTAGAATTTCATTGGCTAATTGCTGATACGCCGCAATACCGGGTGAATTTGGGCTAAGCGTTTGGTGGATTTCCGAAATACCATCTTGTCCCATAAAAAGCAGGTTGACGCTAGGATCGCGAGGAATCGTGGTTTGAAAAACAAACCGTTGATCAAAATGTTCGCGTAACTGCTGAGCCACCCATCGCGACGCTTCGTTCATATCATCGTGCATGGTTAAAAGTAGACCCGCCAACTCAAGACTGTCGTTGGTGCTTTTTTTAACCGCAATCATTTGTCTCAAAAGTTGTGGAAGCGCACGAAGGCTTAGTGGCTCGGATTGGATTGGAATGATTACAAAATGAGAAGCCGTAATCGCGGCCGTTGCAATCAGCCCGGTTCCCGGAGGGCAGTCAATCAATATCACGTCAAAGGATATTAGAATTTGTTCCATAGCGGATTTGAACAAACCCGACGCGCGCGTCGACTCTTCAAAACTTTCAATGTCTCCAATTTGTCGGGATATGCCACAATCCATTATGAACAGATTTTCAGTTTCGGTTTTTTGAATACAATCCATCACTTCTGCCTCGCCACAAAAAATCTGGTAAAGACCTTTTGGCACCGCTTCATCCGGCCGGCGTTCATAGTGATGATTTAGACCAAACAGTATTCCGCCCTGCGGATCGGCATCTACAATCAAAGTTCTTTTGCCTGAAATGGAATAAATCAATCCCAAATTGAGAGTCGTCGTGGTTTTTCCGACACCGCCTTTTGGGCTTGCAATGCTAAGTAAGAAGCCCATTATGCCAAGTGTAGATTCTGGTAACGTTCCAAAATAGTAGTTTCCGTTTCGCCGGAATTAAGCGCGGATTCGATTTTCTTGATGACTTCCGGGGTACTCAAGCAACAGCGAATTCGCTCAGAGTTTTGAGACATGACGATACAGGACAATAGTCGATCCGAAACGCTGGAAAACAAACTTGAAAAAAAACCGGCGAAGATGTCATACTCCCGGAAAGGGAAAGAATTTTTCAAATCAATCACATAAAACTGATTACCCTCAAGAATCCTGAACTGGGCAATTCCACAATAACTGAAGAATCCATTAAGATTTTCGATAAATTCTTCCTTGAGAAAGGTTCGCGGAGAACGATCCGTGTTGCTTAATTTGTCAATCATTTGGGAATAAAAAGACTCAGCCCACTTTTGTCCGAGACCGAAATGCGCGGTACTATCGGCCAGCGAAGCAAGAAGTTCAGGGTCAAGAATAGCGATACGCAAGGGAGTATCGGTGAATGGATCCGCAATTAGTAAGCGTCCCTCTTCAGCGTTTTGATATACCTTTTCAGATGACATACACCTTTTTCTTAATCTTTTTGAAAAGTAGCGCATTTATCCCTATAAATCAAACCCTAAATCTGACCGAATTCCGTAACTTGTTTGCATAAGATTCGTACAGGAACTTACGGAATTACCTGATTTCCGTTGAATTTCTATGATTGTCCGTATATATTTTTTAACACCTTGAAAGGAATTGATATGTTTCGATTTTTACTGCTTTTTTTGATCATCAACGTATTTGGTTTAGAGACTTATAGTCAGACCGACTCGAATTTGTATTACAACAAACTTGCAGCCAACGAAATTAGAGAATTTGAGGATTTACCAGGGGCGGTAAAAATCATAGCAAAAATATTTGGTGGTAACATTAAGAGAGCCAATCAGTTCGTTCGATACGCCGAGTCGTTTAAACCGGGCTCTACTGAAACAATGTTTTTGTCAGGAATTTTGTCTCGCATTAATGGAGATTTTCAAAGTGCGGAATTTAAGTTAAAAAAAGTTGTGTCAAACGACGACCGTTTTTCATTGGCAGGTTTCCCCAATGTCTGGGTTCAGCTCGGTATTACGTACCGGGCAAAAGGTGAATACGATTTGGCGATTGACGCTTTAAAACAGGGGGCGTTAATAAATCTGAAAGACACATGGCCACTCATCCAACTGTCTTTTTTGTTTATTGATCTAAATCGCGCTGATGAAGCAACGGAAGCTTTTTACGCCGGACTCAATGAAATTGATAATCCTGATAACATTGAAAGACTCTACACCGACGCATCCGTTATCGCCAAAGATTCCGAAAAGAATGACTGGAAAAAGGCCATTACGAACAAGGAAAAATGCGAATTTATCAAAGTATTCTGGATGCGCCGTGATCCAAATCCGATTGATCGCGTAAATCAACGTCTGGTAGAACACTATCGCCGTATTACTTTTGCGCGAGAGAATTATGGAGTTGGCTATAAACCCTATTTTGACGAACGAGGAGAGATATACGTTGTACTAGGTAAGCCGGTTCAAATATATACTGGAAAGTCGCTGGCCGATATCCGAGATAATGAGAGTTGGTTCTATGATAATATCAAGGCCGGCTTGTTTTTTGATTTTGTTGATTTTACCGGAATATATAAGCGTGTACCTCTTTATGAGGCTATTCAGAAGGATGCGGCGATAGACAATGTCGTGGAAATGTATCGAGATCGGGCTCTTTACAATCCCATTTACAATCGGTACGCGGATAAAATTAGGACAGAAGCTGACGTAAAGGCAGATCGTATTCGCGAAAAATTAGAAAACTTTGCTTTCTCAAGGGACGGTGGAACTTTGCAAGGGCTTGCCGACCAACTTGGGTTGGCTTCTCTTGCCCATAATTTTCTGTCGGCAAATCCCTACACACAAGATCAACTATTCAACGAAGCCAGTGCTCACCGAGAGAATTTCGTTTTTGGAACCGGCGCTCCGCATTTGCCGATTAATATGAATCTTGCGTCGTTCAAGTCATCAGGCAAGAAAGACTCACGGCTGGAATTTTACTATACCGTACCATTTAGGAATTTAAATTTTATTCCCAGTATTACACAGACTAATGCGTTTTCAAGCGAAATTTCGCTTGTACTGAAAATATTTGATTTGAAATACAACGAAGTGAAGACGTTTGAAAAGAAATATAACGTTTCAGCCGCGGGCAATGAGTTGGAATCCCATTTCTTTTTGGACCAATTGGAAGAGGACTTGCCGGCCGGTAAGTATGTTGCGGCTTTGGAAATCCGTAATAATGAAAAAGATAGGGTTGGGATTTATCAATTTGTAATCAATGTCCGCGACTATAATTCAACAGAATTGCAAGTCTCGGATATAGAGATTGCTCAATACGTTGATCAAACGCTTCAAAAAGAGAAATATGTTAAGCCTCAATCAAACTTAAAAGTCGTTCCCAACCCGTCGGCAGGAATCCTTCGAACAAAACCACTCACCGTTTATTACGAAATATATAATCTTGCACAAAATAACGGAAAAACTTCTTTTCAAGTTTCGTATAAAATTAAGATGACCGAACTCAATAAGAGCTTCTTGGGCTCTATAACAGGGGTCTTCAGCGCGAAGGCTGAAAACTCTACATCTTCTGTAACCACGAAAGAAGGTAAGTCGGCCAACGAAAAAGAATATATTGGATTCGATATCAGTGAATTGCCTCCGGGAATTGCAAATCTTGAAATAGTTGTCAAAGATCTTAATTCCGGTAAGGAAAATACAACAAGCATCAATTTGACAATTTTGGATTCTAAGGAAGAAGCCGCTAAAGCGACGGAAAATAAATGAAGTATTTTTTGATGGCGTTGACTTATTCGCAATTTCTTTTCGCCGGTGACGGGGCATGGAAATTTAGGTTTGAACGAATGAACACTTCAGCCGATAGTATGACTTCGTACTCCACCGCAAAAGCCATCGGATTTTCTGCACTGTTTCCAGGATTAGGTCAATTTTATATTCGAAATGGAAGAGAGACTTGGATAAAAGGAACCGCTTTTTCAATACTCGAAATCGCGAACCTGGTTTTGTATTCTCACTACGAATCGAAAGGGGATAGCCGTGAGCGTAAGTTCAAACGCTACGCCGACCGAAATTGGGATGTTGATAAATACCTAGTTTTTCTTGAAAATTCTCTGGTTCTTCAAAGTGGTTCGTTGGGAAGAAAATCTTCTGGGATTAATATTGTCCAACTCGAAGCGGCAGAACTCAATTGGTCAGGACAGACAGGTGTTGCCAATCACTACCTGTACAGACAAGGTAAACAGCAA
>JANNSF010000132.1:0-2792 GCA_031402315.1 bacterium
CAGGGCGTTCGTTTTACCATGAAGTTTTCGCGGAGAGAAGAAGACTTTTATGAGGTTTAATATTGTGCATCGGGTCTTGCCTATTGCAATGATGCTTCTGCTAGGCGGAGTGCAATTGTTTGCTCAGGCGGATAAATCGAAGTCCAAAGCGGTTTGGCTGTCGCTGGCCGTTCCTGGCCTGGGTGAATATTATTTGAATAACTGGAAGACGCCATCAACCGGAAGGTATTTTATTGGCGGAGAATTGGTGACATGGGCGAGCTATTTTTATCTAAATGCCTATGGCGGTTGGATTCATGATGATGCCAAAGTTCTGGCAGCCAGGCAGGCCGGCGTAAAATTATCTTCCGCCAAGCCGTCAAATTTTTACTATACCATATCTAAAAACGCCAGTATCTACAGCTACAATGAAAGTGAGAGAAGACTGAACGCAGGAGCTCGTGTCTATGCGGAGACTGAGGATAACTACTGGCAATGGAAAGATGAACATTCTCGCCGGAAATATAATGCAATGCGTTACGACGGATCCACGTACAAGAGATTGGCGAGCTATTTGGTTTTCGCGGGAATTGTGAATCGTGTGTTGAGCGTGGCTCAAACTGTCCGAGTTTTTAATCGGATGCAAAATTCAGGAATTTCAATGAGGATGGACATAATACCGGAAACACGAACTCGTGCGCGTACACAATTCTCATTGATCAAATCATTCTAACCAGGAATATGAAAAAAAAACAACAGGAAAAGCCGGCCACAGGACTTGAAGAGATTTCAGAAAAAAGTGTATTTTTAATCTTAGCCCTGCTGGGTGCCGTTCTGGCCTATTACATTGTCAATTCGCCACGGCCCTACGATGACGATAATATCGGACGCTATTTCATGGCACAGACGGCGTTTTCTCAGCCGTCATTTTTCTTAGACGTGTGGGGAAGACCATTGTGCATCCTCTTGTTTAGTTTGCCGGCGCAAATAGGTTACGTGGCATGCGAAATAGTTACCGCCGTGTTATCTTTGTTTACGGTGTATTGGACTTACCGCGCGGCACGGGCAGCAGGCTTGCGCTATGCATGGACGGCTCTCTTTTTTGTATTTTTCCAACCGCTTTTTTTGAGCACGAGTTATAGTCTGTGTGCCGAACCGATCGCCGCTTTTTTTATGGCATTATCGTTATTCTTTTATTATTCCAACAAGACCTGGCAAGCAGCTCTGGTTCTGTCTTTCGCACCACTCGCAAGGACGGAATTAGCAATCTTGTTGCCGTTATTTGGATTAGTGTTTCTTAAGGATAAGAAATTCATAGCCTTTCTCTTATTGGGGACGGGTCTTTTGGTTTATCAGATTTCGGGCATGATCGTCAAAGGGGATCCGTTATTCTTAGTAACGGCCTCCCAAAGTTTTGCATCCGCGTATCAGAATGGTCCTTGGGATCACTATTTCCTGCGTTACGTGTTTATCGTGGGTCCCGTGGTACTTACGCTCATGTTTTTGCAATTCGCCGATGAGATTCGCAGCCGACGAATTAATATATTAAGTATCTCAACCCTTCTTCTTTTTGCCTTTCATGTCGTGATGTACTGGAAAGGAAGCGGTATAGTGGTAGGCTTTCTACGTCATTTTGTAGCCATTGTCCCCATGGTAGGGCTCCTTGCTTTAAGCGGTCTCAATGTATTCCTGCAGGGCGAAATGCAATCACGTAAGAGCGGTATTGCGGCAATAGTCATTTCGTGTGCCCTGACGTTCTTTTATTGGAATTTTGAGCTCGTGGGTGACTACTATCCATCAAAAGAGGAAGAATATTCGAAATTTTTCATCGTATTTGGAATTGGAATTCTTTGGGCGTTGCGTCACTACTTGGCGTTTGACGGTATGCGTTCTAAAAACGTAATGGTGGTTATGGTCGTAATCCTTTGCACGATCTTTACACTTTCCAATGCTAAACCGCTAAAACTTGCTCCCGAGCATCAGACTGTCAAGAACTGCTACGCCTATTTTAAAGAACACTACAAAGATCGGGTTCCAAAATTTGTCTGGGGGCATGCCTGGTTTCCTTTTTTTGATGATTTCAATTACTATCGTGAAGATCTTTACGAGGCCAAGGGCTATGTCAAGATGAGAAAAGAAAACCTGAAGGATCTACCGCTCGGATCGATCGTAATTTGGGATTCCCACTACAGCTGGCGACTCAGTTCGAATGTGCAATTGCAAGAAGATCTTGTTTCCAATCCCGATTTTAGACCGGTGCAACAGTTTATTAGTCCCGATCAGAAATTTGCGATCTATGTTTTTGAAAAGATAAAGGTTTGAAGGAATGATAAAGCCTTCAGAGTTCAAGAATTGGCAAGAGTATTATTGGACGTATCAGAATATTTTAGCCAAACAGTATTTAATGCCAATGCTTGAAGAGCAGGGTGTTACAACTTTAAATAAGAAAATTCTTGAAATTGGTTGCGGAAGCGGGGGCGTGATTGAAGCGTTTTCAGAAAAGAGTGCGCGCGCGGTGGGTGTTGAAATTACGCCATTTGATTACTCAAGTTTGGGATCAAAGCGCGTAGAGTATATCACCGCCGATATTTATGACCCTGCTCAAAGAGAATCTTACCGCGACAAGTATGATCTGATTCTGTTTCGTGACGTCATTGAGCATTTGCCGGACAAAAAAACTACTTTCGAATTATGCGATGACGTTTTGGCGAAAGACGGCAAAATTTTTATTACATTTCCTCCTTACTATTCGCCTTTTGGCGGGCATCAGCAGGTTTTTTCGAAAAGCCTTCTTGGAAAATTTCCTTACTGGC
>JANNSF010000133.1:0-8815 GCA_031402315.1 bacterium
CAAGACTAGTTCCCAATGCCTCGCGCGCCAATTGACACGTAAGAATGGCATCCTTGGCTGTATAGCAGCCGGCGGTATTCGGCAACAGAGTATATTTTTTCCCTATAAATTCGAGCAGACCATTATCATTAGGGTTTCCAAGATCAATTCGGCGCATCGCCACCGTTATCATTTCCGCGCCGCTGGCCTCAATGGCCTGCTTCGTTTCCTCAAAATCCTTGTACTTCCCTGTACCAATAATCAGCCGGGAATTAAATTCGTGGGGTCCTATTATCAACTTCTTGCTCGTCAAAAAAACTTCCTTTTACAAATTTATTTTTTCGCAAGCTAAAGCTTGCGGCTACCACAATACGAAAGGCCCAACATAATACGTCAAAAATAATTACGAAGTTTATTTTTCTTCTTTGACCCAACATTTTATTTGAATCGAAATTCTGAAACGGCGAGCGGAAAAAAGACATTTTTCAAATAATCCGCCTTAGCCCGCAGATCAACAACTGCATTTAACGGCGTATCGGCCTCACCGCCTATAACAGCAAACATAAGGTCATAGGTCTGGCCTGATTTCATCGTAAATGGTCCAAGATTAGCCATGAGTCTTCCATTGCGACCATCTTTGCAAAGCGCCCCAGTTTGTGAGACAGGGTCGCCGGGATAGACAAAACGCCCGCCTGCACCACCATAAATAGCAGCAGGGTACGGAACGCCAGTTGTTCCAATTCCTTGCATTAAGTTATAGCGTTGATAGTCAACCGAAGGATCACCACCGTTAGCGTAGCCATTAGAACTGGTTAATCTTGAATTCATCCCTCCTTCACTGAAGTAAAGCAGCTGATGTCCTACAGAAAACTGTCTACCCGTACCCTCTATTGTCAAGTTGTAGGTATAAACCATGTTTCGCAATGTGTCTGTTCCAATAACGTCATTGTAAATTTCAGGTCCCAAATTATGATCAAGCCACCAGCTGACATAGGCTTCCGGATAGTCTATATTGCTTTTATTAGTGAATCGATATCGTATGAAAACAACGTCACGAAAATAATATCCTCCATTTATCATGTAAGTCATTCGCTGTAACTCCAGCCCAAAACCATTTCCAAGTTCAGAATTAGATCCCTCCAAACTGTCACCTTTAAGATCGTGACAAACAAACCAACTATCTTCATTGCTAATCAGCAATGGTTCCTGATTGACCTCATCCCATGGAGCACCTTGTTGTGCTGGCCACATGCGCCAATCAGGACTGTCTTTAATATTATTAATAATATAGATCGGACTTGAATCCGGTGGTGAAAAGCGCAATTCTGAGAAAGGTCCTGAATTTGTGATACGGCCCGGCATAAAATCTGTCTGGTATTCTATCTCTGAAACTCGAGGTACCCCATTCTTTACAGCACCAATGAATAACCCTCCCATATAGACTGCTGAGTGACCGCTTCCGGAAGGAAATTCTGCTCCAAAAACTCCCCTGCCATCGAAATGACGGGCCCAATACCCATAACGGGTTAAGGCCATTTTCCAACGATTGCCATTAATCCAGCGGTCATTCCTCGCGGGCAGACTATCTGTTTTTGGCGTATTCCCATCGGGATAAATTTTTGAATCGTCTGAACAACTCAGGATAACTAGAGAGAGATTTAACAAAGACAAGTAAATAATAATATTTCGATTCACTTCACTCTCCTTCAGGCAACTCACCCTCCCTGCACCGCACGAATGATTTCAATTTCATCCCCATCTTTAAGATTTTGAGAAATCAAATCCGCTTTTTTCACGACCTTATAGTTAAGAGCGATCGCGATACCATCCAATTCATGAATCTCCAGTTTTTCTAATAAACTCAAGAGATTCGGGGCATCTTCTAATTCGTAACTCTTACCATTCACTTTAATACGCATGCTGTAATCTGTTTAATTTGGAATAGAAATACCATCGTTTTATTCGTGACACATGATCCAGAAACAGTATGCCATTCAGGTGATCCACTTCATGTTGAATAATACGCGCATAAATTCCGGAAAATCCTTTTTTTATAAGCTCGCCTTCTCCATTGATGAACTCAGTGGTAATACTATCCGGACGTTTGACATCCGTAAATATTCCCGGCAAGCTCAGACATCCTTCCTCAAAAATACTCCGACCTTGCGAAGTCATTATTTTCGGATTAATCATCGTAAGCAACTCCGCGCCCGGTATGACCGAACGCGGATCTACTATAATCAATCTCTTTGAAACTCCGATCTGCGGCGCCGCGAGACCAACGCCAAGGCTTACTCGTAACGTATCTTTGAGGTCTGCAATAGCACTCGTCGTGGCGTCGTCAAGGGCTGAAATCTCAATCGACATCTCACGCAACAGAGGGTCGTTGTACGTTACAATTTGCCGAACCGCCATAGAACTACTTTACTTCGCTATCTTCAACTTTGGAGGTGAGCACGGTTGTTACCGAAGAACGCTCGATTTCAATTTTTACGTTTTCGGCAATTTTAACATACAGCGTCGTGTCGGTCGTCCCTTGGACCGTTCCATGAATTCCCCCGGATGTAATCACCTTAGCGCCTTTACCAAGCGACGCAACCATCTTCGCATGTTCCTTTTGCTTCTTCTGCTGTGGGCGAATCATCATAAAGTACATGATGGCAATGATAAATATAAACGGCAAAAAACTTACAATAGGATTTGGCGCTTCGCCACCCGGTGTTGTCGGTCCACCCATCAAAACGATCATCGCTAAGTTCATACTACTCCTTCGTTGTTTGTGATTGTCTCAGTTAATTAATTTACACTCTTACAAATTATTCGCCTTATCCTTTAGAATTTCACCGGCCGTTCGAATCATCCATTCATGGAGGATCCCATTGGAGCCAATGATATTTCCTTTATGGAGGAAATCATTGCCACCGACAAAATTCGTAATTGTTCCCCCCGCTTCTTGAATTAATAGTGTCCCGGCCGCCATATCCCATGGCTTAAGATTCAATTCCCAGAATCCGTCAAATCGACCGCAGGCCACATAACACAAGTCCAGCGCCGCTGAGCCCGCTCGTCGAATTCCGGAAACCTGGGTCATAAACGATTTGAAAATACTCAGATAATCATCCAGCAAATCGAAATTCCGAAATGGAAATCCCGTTGCCAACAAACAACGCGCGTATTCCGAATTTTTAGAAACAGTGATTTTGCGATCGTTCAAAAATGCACCTTTCCCCCGTTCTGCAACAAACATTTCTCGTCGCATCGGCTCGTAAACGACACCGATTTCAAGAACACCTTCCACCTCTAAGGCGATGCTCACGGCGAACATGGGCATGCCGTGAATAAAATTAGTCGTCCCGTCAAGCGGATCAATGATCCAACGACAGTCGTTTTTATTATGCACGCCGGATTCTTCGGCCAGAATCTCATGCGATGGGAATGCACGTTGAATGTGCTTTAAAATTTTTTCTTCGGAACGACGGTCAATTTCCGTCACGAAATCGTGGTGGCTTTTTTTATCAATGGAAATAATCTTGCCATAGCCTGATTCAATGATACGCCCGGCCTGGATGGCGGCGCCTATCGCAATACTTCGGGCATTTCTGGGAATTTGGGGAGTTGTCTT
Source organism: bacterium (assembly GCA_031402315.1). Lineage (GTDB taxonomy): Bacteria > CLD3 > CLD3 > SB21 > SB21 > JANNSF01. Next base: position 3,602 of record JANNSF010000133.1, read on the forward strand.
CAACTCTAGTTTTTCATGATCTGACGTATGTCTTCAATTCGTTTGCGTGCAAAATTACTATAATCGCTGTTATTGCCGCTCGATTTTGCTATATCCTCGTAAAGACGAATCGCCTCTGCGTATTTGGACAGTTTCACATAACATTCCGCCGCCTGTGACTTGGCGGCGCTTGCCCAATCAAATTTTTTGCCGAGCGTCAAATACGGTATGCGAAGGTACTCCAAGAGCGCCTGACTAAAGTTTTCCATAGCCCAATACGTTTCGGCGATATTGAACTGAATTTCCGCCTCATCTTCGCCGGATGCGGTCTTGCTCAAATCTTTGAAATATTGTAATGCGCGATCATACGATTTCAGATTTTTGTGCATGACGCCGATGTCGATGCGCATTGACATTATATTCGCCGGGTCGTCTTCGGGAAATTTTTCAAGATACTGTTGAATAAGTAACAGTGAGTTTTCATAGTACCCTGCCGCTTTGTATACTTTGATCAAAAAAGCAGTTCCAATCTTCGCATCGGCTCGTTTTAATCGCGGATTCTGCAAAGCCATCTTAGAAGCATCTACAGCGCCCGAAACCTGCTCCAATCGAAACGCCTCAAAGGCCATGCGCAAGTAAACGCGCGGGACAATATCGTTGTCAGGAAATTTTGCGGCGCATTGCTTTAGCAGCTCAAAGCCTTCTGCGCTCTTGCCCTGACTAAAGCGGACAATACCCATTTCGTAGAGAACATCCGGCAGAACCGCTGCGTTTTTATAGTTTTCCACAATACGCGCATACGTTTTATACGCGAGTTCAAAATTCGTTTGCTTATCGTTGTATTGATACGTGCGCCCCAATTCATACTGAAACTCGGCCGCGTAATTATCCATTAGAAGTTTTAGTTTTTTGTCGTCCTCGTATTTTTTGAAGAACGCCTTCTCAAGCAGGGTTGTCTCCGCCACATTACCGGCCCTATAAGCACATACAATGACACGCGAGTCTAAAATGATCTGCTTCATTTTGTCGGATGAAAGAGACGCTAATTTTTGAAATGTTCTTCTTGCCGAATCGTACCGGGCCGTTGTAAAAAAAATTTCGGCGACCCGATTGAGCGCCTGAAATCCGACTTCGGTTGAGGCATAACGTTGGCCTAAAATCTGATAATACGGAAGGGAGGAATTGTAGTCCTCTTTGCGTTCGTAAATCTTGGCTAATGAATTAAGCGCCTGAACCGCATACTCTCCCGAGTAGTCGGGATACAGATACGTCTGATATTTCTGGACGGTCAACGTAAAGTTGTTCAGTTTTTCATAACAATAACCAATCTTGAAGTCGCTGGGATTATGCGTTGACGTGACCGCCATCGCATCGGCAAAATCCGTTTGTTGGCGAGCGTTTGCGAGTTCAAAAGCCGCAATCGCCTTTTCAAATTTTTGCGCCAGAAGATAATTTTGACCAATCGATTGGATTGCGCTGTCGGCAAATAGCGTGTAAAAATATTGCGCCGTTATTTCTTCGTAGTTTGAAATAGCACTGTTAAACTCATTTTGTTCTTCTTTTATCCGCGCAAGCCAAAACTTAACCTGAGCAATTCTTTCACCGCGGGGAAATGTCGACGCGTATCGATTCAGGGCTTGCAAATACTCCGCTTTCAATTCTATACGCCGATAGCCGATGATTTTTTGAAAATACGCATCTTCTACAAACTCGCCGAGAGCATACTTTGATATGACGGTATCGTAACAATGCATCGCCATTAAAGGTTTTTTCGTCGAATCAACAAGTACAACACCCTTTTTGTCTTTAACGATTACAACCCGTGCTGTATCCAGAATTTCTCCTCGTTCCAAAAGCGCATTACCCAAATTGAAATAGAATTTATCACGCAAGGCGGAATTTGGATAACGTTCAAGAAGACCGGAATAAACTTCCTTGGCCTTATTCGCGCGGTCTGCAGGTGAACTGATTTTTTGAAGTGAAAAATCCAAAACCTTGAGCGACGCCACATCGCCCTGACGGCCATTCACTAATTTTTTATAGATCTGAATTCCGCTGTCCAAAAGAGCCGCATTCTGCTGCTTTACTGCCAATCGTTCGTAGCTTTTAGCCAAATATAAGTTCGCCTCTTCTATGATTTCCTTTTTAACACTGGTTGCCAAAACATTATTAAATAGCCGCACCGAGGTCTGATAGTCTTTTAACTGCTCAAAAAATAATTTTGCGTAAGTCAATCCGACTTCATCTTTGGGACGTCCCTCGATCAGCGCACCCATCAGGTTAATCAGGTTTTCCGTTGTATTGTTCTGACCGTATTGCGAATAATCTTGAATGTATTTGAGTTCCTGATCCGCCGACGCAATTAATTCCGAGCCCGGAAATTGAAAACGAAAATCCTTAAGCAATTTGATTGCTTCGGGAATTTGATTGCTCGCCCGCAAAGACTGAGCCAGAGCAATCTGGGCCTTGGCAAGAAGCGGACTTTTTGGAAAATCCCGCGCCATCAATTGAAATGCCAAAGTCGCCTCATTAAACTCACGCAATTCGTTTTTTAATATTTTTCCGCGCTCATAATAAACCCGATCGAGCTTTTCATACTTTGGGAATTGCAGGACAATTTCCGCATAATAGCTTGCCGCCTCACGAAATTTTTTCTGATTCAGATTGGTTTGCGCCAATTTCAAATACGCCAAGAGTACATACCTGGAATCCGGTACTTTGTCGGCGTATCCAATCACCGCAAGAAAGCGATCGTTAGCCGCGCCGGGCAAACTCAGCATTTCGGAGACAACGCCCGACTTAAAGCTAGCTTCGACAAGAAGGGTCGAGTCTTTTTCGCCATCGGCGACCCTTTTGTATAAATCATTGGCCCGTGCCCATGAATTTTGTGCGTAGTAAATGTCACCCAACCGAATTTCGGCAAGTCGCTTGAGGGAGAGATTATTAGACACACGCGTTACCAATTCGAATTGACTTTGCGCCTCCGCGAAGTTCTTTTCTTTAAAAGCAATCGAAGCCAATTCAAATACAGCATTCGCGTAGGATTTTGTTTTTACATATTTGACACTGATTTTAATAAAAAGCGACCGGGCATCGTCAGACTTGCCTAAACGATCATAAATTTTAGCTTTTTCATACATGGTCGAGGCGAGCAATTCAAAATCTTTCGAACGTTCCAGAACATTTTGAAAAATACCGAGAGCGCGATCGTCATCCCCGCTACCGATCAGCATCTGACCAACTTTGAAGCGGGCATTGTCCGCTTCCACCGATTCCGGGCGATCAGAGATTAACCTTTGTAGTTTTTCCTTCGCACCGGCACGATCGCCAACTTTAAGTAAATAATCACTTGCCAACAAAATCGACGCAATGGCATTGGGTGCATCGGGATAGAGCGTCGCCACGCTGGACAACGCATTCGCCGCACCGGCATAATCATTTTGCGCCACATAGCAGTCCGCAATCTTTATCCAGGCCTCCGGTGCTCGTTTGTCTTTTGGATAGTCAATAGCCAGGAATTGAAAGTCTCTCCGGGCATTTTCAAATTGTTTGTCCCCAAAATTCGCCATACCGGAATAGAATCGCGCGTCCGCGGTTCGCTGATCGGACGGATAGTTACGGATGAATTTTGCGAATTCCTGCGCCGCCAGATTGTACAATTTGTCTTCATACAATTTGCGGGCATATAGAAAATCCGAGTCCGGGCTTCCAGCCTGCGACCAAACGTTGAACGCTAGGACATTTAATAAAAAAATAATTTTAATAATTTTCATAACACTCCTATTTCAAAATGGCGCGCAACTCATGTTTTCAGCGGAGCATCAAGTTCGCGTATTTCACCATAAGTCTTCGTTCTATCCCATCGCCAAACATAATGGTCAATTTTTGTTTTTCGCCGAGGCCTTCCGTATGCATGATCGTGCCGTCGCCAAACGTTGGATGAATGACGTTGAGCCCCGCACGATACTTGGTTTCCGTCGCACGGGCCACCATCTCATCGGACATGGTACGCAGAGATTTCGTATTGCCGCTGCCGGATACATCCGCGTCAAAAAAACTTGCTTGTTTTCGCTGAAAGGAATTCCGTGAATAGTCACGGGACTCTACGCGCGCCGCAATTTTTTCACGCTCAATCAATTCCTCCGGTATCTCTTCTATGAATCGAGAGGGCGAGGAATTGATAATAGAATTAAAACGCATACGGCGTTTCGCAAACAGCAGAAATAATTCCTTTTTTGCTCGAGTGGCCGCAACATAGAAAAGACGCCGTTCTTCCTGCATTTCATGGGCATTCTCTTTGGCTTTTTCGAGCGGAAAAAGACCGTCCTCGAGTCCCGCAACAAAAACGACCGGAAATTCAAGTCCTTTCGAACTGTGGACCGTCATCAGAGTCACCGCATTTTTGTTTTCATCCATTTTATCAATGTCCGAAATCAGCGCCGTCTCTTTCAAAAACGCCGCCAACATGTCCTCACCCTCTTCGGCGACGTATCGTTCCTGAAATTCCGTTAACGCATTCAAAAGCTCCATCACATTTTCATGGCGGGACATCGCCTCCGGTGTCGATTCCGCTTTAAACATTTTAAGAAATCCGAGTTCGTCAATCAATATTCTCGCCCATTCGCTCAAACTCAAATGGCTTTTCAGATCCTGATATTTTTCAATCAGCATGCAAAAACCTTCCAACGCGACAATCGCGCGATCTTGCAAAATTCCAAATCCAAAGACTCGCGTATTTTTCAACGTTTCGAATAGCGTCAAATTCTTGGTTTGAGAAAATTCCATCATCTTATCGAACGTCGTTTTACCAATTCCCCGTGTAGGATAGTTCACAATACGCTCAAGGCTGATCGAATCCGCAGGATTGGCAATCAACCGCAAATAAGCCAAAATATCCTTCACTTCTTTCCGATCATAAAAGCGCAAACCGCCATAAATCACATACGGAATGGTGGCGCGACGAAGCGAATCTTCGATCCCTCGACTCTGGGCATTTGTGCGATATAAAATAGCAAAATCCGAAAACGGTGATTTATTTTGACGAACGTTATACTGAATTTTTTGCGCGATTTGCGCGGCTTCCACCCGGTCGTCCTCGCATTCCAGCAAGATCGCCTTCGTTCCCTCCGGAGCCTCAGTCCACAAGGTTTTGCCGATTCGTTGTGTATTATTCTTAACAACCTCGGTCGCCACAGAAAGGATATTGGGCGTGGAACGGTAATTCTGCTCGAGCTT
>JANNSF010000134.1:0-12980 GCA_031402315.1 bacterium
CCGAAAAATCCGGTGATCTCTCGGGTCAGCCGTTAAATGACTATATGTCGTCCCTCAGTAAGGAGGCGACCGATGTAAGCCTCGAAGGCTCTCAAATTTTGGCAAACTACATAAAGCGAGAAAAAGACGGAAAAGTCACATTCTATGCACTGGGACGGCTCTTTACAGACGGCACCATAGCAAAATTGAAAAGGAAAGCAGCAGCGCTCATAAAAATTCCAGAGTCAAAAAGTGAAAGCCAGGCTGAAAAGGTTGAGAAAGCCATTGCGGGTCCTCGCGAGAAAGCAAAAGCAGCGTTGGAACGATTGAATGCGGCCTTAGACAAAACCAACAACTAGCAATAAACTATTTAGATAATAAAATCGACCTAAGGAGGACACATGAAAAAAATACTATACTTAATACTAGTGGCGGTTCTTGTTTTGAATCTGCCCCTCGTTGCTCAAAAGAAAAAAGGCAAAGAGGTCAAAAAAGGCGGAGTTCCGGAGTGGATTACAAAGCCAGGCTCATATGAGGATCAGATTGTAGCCGCCGGAATCGGCGAAGGATCATCCGAACAAATTGCGAAAACCGCAGCCGAACTGGATGCACGCAAGAAAATAGCTCAAACGATTGAATCGCAAGTGCAGAGTCTTTCCACCAACTTTATGGAAGAGGCCAGCACAACGACAGGGCAAGGCTCTACATCCGCGTCGCAAGAATATTTTTCCGAAGTCACCAAAAGCATGACCAACGTCACACTAAAAAACGTGATTATTGAAGAGTACTATCCGCCACAAGGAGAAAAAAACGGAAAGAAAATAAAGTTTTATGCGAAAGCAGTCTTGGGCAAAACTGATTTTGCGGCAAAATTTAAAGAGCAAGTATCGAGTGATGTCGCCGCAGGGAAAATTGCCGGCGTTAAACTGAGTGCGGATCAAGCTATTGCTGCGCTTAATAAAGCAATAGGCAAGTGGGACAATGAAGGAGCCACGGAAGAAAAAACGGAAATGAAGACTACTGCAGGCGCAGGAGCCGGAGCGATGGGAATGGATATGTCAGCCATGGGCGCCAAAAAGGACATAGGCGCAACCGGCTCACAAACTAAAGGAAAAGGGTATGGCGATTGGCAGAAAGGCCTGCCTAATCGTCCTTCCCGCCCAGGCTATTATCAGGGACTAGGTGTTGTGGATGCCGGAAAAGATCAAGGCGGTGAAGAAAGAAATGCAGAAAATGATTCGAGGTCGCAAGTCATTCGCGCTATCAGCTCGGAAATCAAAAGTTCGGTCACATCGGCGATGAGTGAATCGACGAAAAACGGGAAAACCGACTACGAAGAGAACTTCAATTCTGTGACCGAATCGTTTTCACAAGAAACATTAAAAAACTTGGTCGTCGAATTTTACACCGATAAGAAATCCAAAAAGCGCTATGCGTATTGCGAGATAGCAATCGATGAGGTAAATCGTCAGTTTGCAGAGCGTCTGAAAAAGGCCGTCAATGTCGCTAAAACATATTACATGTCAGCGAAAACATCAGAAGCCAATGGAGACTATTTTCTTGCAGTTACCCAGTATCTCGCAGGCGCTAAGGAAGTTGTGGTGGCAGAAGCGATTAACAAAGAGCCAATCGAAGGCGATATAGACGGCAGCGGCAAAAGCGTCTCCGTACGCGCAACCTTTGACAGCCAGCTAAAAAACATTCTGGGTAAAATGCGAATCGAAGTTGTTAGCGGCGATGCGCAAAAAGCAGTCAAAGGAGAACCCCTTGGTCAGCCTCTCGTCGCGAGACTGATTTGTGATTTTTCAGGTACAGCCGTACCTGTTAAGAATGCCGTTCTCGTAACCGCATCGGTTGACCCCACAGTGGTAAAGGCCGATGAAAACGCTCAAACCGATGGTTCGGGTAATGCGAGTTTTAGCATTCACTCGGTTGATAATGTCAATCCAAGTGGGATCAATAAGATCCGTGTAGGTCTTGGGACAAAAGAATTCGAAGCCTTCGCGTCCTTTCTTCCCGGTGCAATGGAAAAAGCAAAGTTAGTTTTTAAAGATTTTTCATTTTCGGCAAAAGGCTCTTCAATAACGAAGATTGTAATCCTAATTTTTGAGGAGAATATTGGGAAGGCGCAATCCAACTCCATCATTGAAGGCGACCTGGTAAAACAGCTTGTTTCCAACAAATATAAAGTGATGGATAAAAACGAAGTGTATCGCGCAATCAATCGTGAACAGGCTCGTGCATCCGCAGAGGCGAATGACGATGCCGTCTCCAACGCCATTAAATCCATCGCGGATGTACTTGTCATTGGAACCGCCAAAGCCATGGAATCCGTTGGTGGAGCCGATAATCCATACGGCGGAGGCGGAAATCGCGTTTCAGCTTGGGCCGATTGTTCGATACGAGTGATTGATCTTGAGACCAATAAGACGATTGCAAATAGCGATCTTCAACGTGAAAAAGGCCTTTCGGTTGGCGCCGCTGAAAAAGCCGGAATCATAGCGCTTCAAAACATTAGTAAGAAGGCGACCAAAGAACTTCTTGATGGCCTCAACAAGGCGTTGAAATAATATGAGACTTGCAATACTTGTATCCATGACGCTTTTGCTATTAATGGGTTGTTCAGATTCCAAAAAGAAGACGCCGACGGATGCCAAAAAGAGTGAATCGGAGAATCCGACCACGCCGTCAAAAACGGAAGAAATGAATTCGGCGGATACGACAAAAATAGAGGAGTTGGTTTACGATGCAATGGGTGCATCGAAACTAAGAACCGAATCAGCGGCGCGTAGTGATGCGGAATTGAACGGACGCAAGAAGCTGATAAAAGTCTTGGCCGATGACGCGGTTCAATTGATGCAAAGCTTTTATAAACTGAATCCGGAATATTTTGACAAACCCGATACCGCGTTGTTTGCCAAAAAAATTCAAGAGGCATTCAAGAAATCTACCACACTAAAAGGAAGCGCTGTTTCTGAATATTCCCTGTCTCCCAAAAAAGACACAACTTATGCTTCATTGGAAATGCCTTTGATGAATGGATATGAAGCAATTGAAAAAGTGGTTGTCGAAACAGGCGCAATAGGCAAGTTTTTGAAACCGGAAAGAATCGATGATTTTAGAAAGAATTTTCACAACTATTTTATGGCCATGAAAAAAAAGTTGCTTACCGAGCCCAGTTAAGCTGTATATAATAACACAGAAATCTGTCTGGTCAATTAGGTGAAACAAAAGAGGACATTATGAAACGATATTTATTAGCCATCTCATTGTTTTTAGGAATTACACTAAAGGCGCAAGATGCGGACTTTAAAAGCGGCGTGGCGGCTTTTGAAAATGGGCTCTACGAGCAGTCGGTCCTTTCCCTAAACAAGTCCCTGGAAAACCTGAAGGCGAAGAGTAAACTGAGCAAGAAAGACAGTATTGCCTCCGCCAAAAGTATGGCGGACGTTTATAACTATTTGGGACTCAATTACCAACTTCTGAATCGTCACGATAAAGCTAAAGAGGTGTTTTCGTCCGCCCTTCCGCTCTTCTTTTCAAGCGGCAATAAGTCGGGAGGTGCAAGCGCGTTCGCTAACCTTGGAATTTCAGTTTACAGGCTTAAAGAAGCTGAGCTTCGTCAGAAAGGACTCAAATTTTCTCTCGAAGAGATTGGCCCCATCATGGCGTATCATTTAAAAGCTCAACAATATCACCAGGAACTGAAAGATCAGGTCGGGGTGGCCAATGATCTAAACAACATCGCAACAATGTATCTTGAGGGCGAATTTTACAGTGAGGCATCAGATTATTTAACCCAAGCCCTAAAGATTCATAGCGATATCGACTATAAAGGCGGCATGGCGTATGACTTGGCAAACCTGGCACGCCTCTATAACCGGACCGATGACGAAGCCAGTGCGCTCAAATTTTATCAGCGCAGTGCAAAAATTTTGGAGGATATTGGCGATCGCGAGGGTATGTGGAGGACGTATTCCTTTATTGGAACGATCTATGAGAGTTTTATGAAACAGGCCGAAATCCGCAATGACACCAAAGGCGTTGAAGAAAATCGCAAATTGGCGATTGCGGTATTGAAAAAATCCGTTGACAATATTGAAGGACTCCGCGGTAATTTTACGAACAAAGACTTTTTTGAGAGCTACTTGCGTGACAAAAATCCAGTTTATAAACGCCTGATTCGTTTACTCAAATTAAGCGGCGATGCAGCCGGTGCGCTTGGATATATCGAACGCAGCAAAGCTAAGATGTCGAACGATGTGATCAATGCCGGTAAATTGCAGATCGCAGATATTGCCGGACAAAAGAAAATTGATGACGTCCAAAATCTGCAAAAATCAAAAGAAGACTTAGAAAAGAAAATCCTGGACGAAAAATCAAAGCCCGCCGACAAGCAAGACAAGATAAAAATCGACAGCCTCAGCAAGTCTTTGGCCAAAAATACCGGTGATTTCAATGTTTTAATGATAGATCTCGAAACAAAATATCCAAACATTTATCAGGTTATCAAGGTCGATCCGGTACAACTGGCGGATATTCAGAAGCAGCTTAGTGACGACGTCGTTCTACTCGAATACTTTCCTGCGGATGATGCGCTTTATATTTTTGCGATTACCAAAGAAAAAATTGAAGCAAGATCGTACCCTATCGCGAATACCACGCTGGACTCCTTGGTCAACAAATACCGTTACTATGTATCCGATGTGACATCGTTACTAAAACGAAATCGATTTGATCTAAAGTTAAGCAATTGGAAAAAAGAAGGTGGCTCAGACGGTCGCTTCTATGATCGCCACACGAAGCCTTTGCGCGATATCATGATCAGCCTCTACGACTGTTTGATTAATCCGGTTTGGGACATTATCAAAGATGACAAAATTAAAAATGTAACAATCGTTCCGGCGGCATCGCTTTACTATATTCCGTTTCAGTGTTTGGCTACAGAGACCAAAGACGGAGATATTTCTTTTTTGATCGAGAAGAAAGCTGTTAATTATTTAACAGCCGCAACACTGATGGATTTAGTCAGTAAGAAGAAACAATCAAAGATCAATAATATCCTGGTTTTTGGCAATCCGGACGGCTCATTGCCCGGAGCGGAGGAAGAGGCTAAAATTATTAAAGAAGCCTATTCCAATGCCATTCTCTACAAAAATCTCGAGGCGACAAAAGATAAGGTCAGAGCCCAAGCCGCTCATAGTGAGGTGATTCATTTTGCGACGCACGGCTTTTTGTCGGGAGAAGAACCACAGAAGTCGTTTCTCCTTATGGCTCCCAATAAAACACTCAACGAGGATGATAAATTAACACTTTCGGAAATACTGAGGTTGCCTCTGAAAGACAAAAACGAAATGATCGTTCTTTCCGCATGCAATACCTCTATGGGTAAGAGCGCTACTGGAGTTGAATTAATCAGTCTTTCGCGCGCGTTTGCCGTTGCGGGGGCGCCAACCATAGTCGCTACTCTTTGGCCGGTGGACGATGAATCTACAAAGATTATTATGGTTAATTTTTATGCGGGATTGAAAAAAGGATTGCCGAAAGCAGAAGCGATGCGCCAGGCACAAATTGCTTTAATTCGAAAAAGCGATTTTCATATTCATCCGTTTTTTTGGGCACCGTATGTGATGATTGGTAATCCGAAATAGAATAAAATTCGTCTCAAGTTCAACGGACCTACGACGCGGTGATTTCACAAACCTCCTCGCCAAGGCGCAAAGGCGCTAAGAAGCAATAGATGTTATCTTTGCAAGCTTGGCGAATTGGCGAGAAAAAAAATGTGTGTTTAACTCCTAATTAAACGTTATTGGGTAATTTTCTTGACAACAGTGTTTTTGTCGATCTTAATACGATTCTTTTCGCTTTTGTAGTTTTGGATTTCAATCGTGTCGTAACGGATTAGATTTTCGATTGCCGAATTTTCATCTGTCAAGTCACGTTTATTGACCTGGCAGGAGCACCATCCGTGATCGTTGCATCCAAAGAATTCATACCGACCCTTCTCCTTAAACAGTTCGCTCACGATCCTAAACTGATTTTGGGAATCACGGGAGCCCAATAAATGGTCGGCGAGATGATGATCATTTTTTGAAATGATGATATAGCTGAATTTAAGTGTTTTCTTCACATGCCCGATCATTTCGTCAAGCAAGCGAATATATTCCGGTCGTTCCCAAGCCATCGCATGGTGACACCAATCCGTTGATTTTACTAATGCCGGGCAAGGGTTATTTGTAAAGCACGGCGCATAAATAAAGAATCCTTTTTGCAAAAGTCGATCACGCAAGCTTAGCAAACGACGCGAGGTCTCCGGTAAAGCTGGTTCTATGAGAATTGCGAACCCCTCCTCGGATAAATTTTGATCCAAATAGCTTTCAAACGCGCCCTCTTCATCTGTCGAAAGCTCATTGAGCAGGTTACCGGCGAGAATTAGATCATAACAATCATCCATTGTGCCGCCGATCGGAGCGGTTACGGTTTTTAATTGGTGAGAGAATTTACATGATGTAAATAACTCCGAAAAGTCTTTTAATGCGTGTGCGGATTGGTCGTAAGCTGTTATGTCAAAGGTAGTATTTAGATTATCTTCATTCCAAAAGCACAAACCTACACTCATCGCGCCAAGCCCGCTTCCTATATCGAGGACATTCAAATTTGACTTATTCTTGATTTGGGGTAATAACTCTCCAAGCGGGTAGAAAATCTTCACCATATTGATTGGTGTATAATATAACAGATACGCGGATCTGATGTCGCTCTTCTCTAAATAGTTTTGACTTAAAAACTCCGATCGAACCGTTATTTTCTTAAGCCCGGTAGAAACTTGAGAAAGCGTCTTAGAATACGGCTGGAGTTTTTTTATTTCCGGATTATTAAGATCGATACCAAAAGCAGTCGAAAGAACTGAAATAAGGAGATCGGGTACCTTAAATTTCATGAGTCACATAAGCGGAGGAAAATAGCGGAACCTCAGTCATCGCAATTATGATCAGTTACTTCTCTTTACAATATCCACACCCATATATTTTCGTAAAGCCTTTGGGACAATCACCGTGCCTTCATCGGTTTGATAGTTTTCCAGAATAGCTGAAACAATTCGTGGTAAAGCAAGCGCCGAGCCATTCAGGGTATGGAGGAATTCGCCCTTACTGGCACCCTCTTTGAATTTGATATTCATGCGGCGTGCCTGAAACGTCTCAAAATTACTGCACGAAGAAACTTCAAGCCAACGCTTTTGACCGGCAGACCAGACTTCAAGGTCGTATTTTTTTGTTTGAGTAAATCCCATATCGCCTTTGCACATAAATAAAACACGATAGGGTAATTCGAGCTTTCGTAATAAATCCTCTGCATCGGCTCGAAGTGATTCCAATTCTTCATACGATTTATCAGGATGAACAAATTTGACTAGCTCTACCTTGTCGAATTGATGAAGCCGATTCAGTCCGCGCACATATTTTCCATACGAACCCGCTTCACGACGAAAACAAGGCGTGTATCCGGCAAATTTAATAGGTAAATCATCGCCGCGAAGGGTTTCATCGCGGAAAAAATTGGTGACGGGAACTTCGGCCGTAGGGATCATATAAAAATTATCGCGGGTCGCAACGTACATCTGGTCTTCTTTGTCCGGTAATTGTCCGGTACCTATAGCGCTATCCGTATTGACCATGATGGGTGGCTGAATCTCCTGATATCCACGCTCCGAGGCGCTATCAAGAAAAAAATTGATCAGCGCACGCTGTAGTTTTGCGCCGTATCCACGATAAACCGGAAATCCGCTTCCTGTAATTTTTGTTCCGCGAGCAAAATCAATAAGACTAAGTTTTTCCGCAATCTCCCAATGAGGCTTAAGTTCAAAATCCGTTTTTGGCAATTCACCCCATGTAGAAATGGTCTTGTTGTCTTCCGGGGTCGAACCGTCCGGACACGACGGATGAGGTATATTTGGGACGGTCAATAAAATCTGCTTGAGATTCTCCTCGGTTGACTTTTGCTTATCGTCCAGTCGCTTGATCTCATCTCCAAGAGTCTTTGTTTCTGCAATCAGTGATTCGGCGTTTTGGCCGGATTTTTTTAGCTTGGACACTTCCTCGGTCGCCTTATTTCGCTTTGCCTTCAGTTCCTCGACTGTCTTGATGATCATCTTTCGTTCATCGTCGAAGCGAATGAGCCCTTCGAAGTCTACTTCAAAGCGCTTTTCCTGCGCAGCCTTTTTCACGAGTTCAAAATTTTCACGGATGAATCTTAAGTCGAGCATAGTATCCTTGTACACTAGTGTAATAATGGCAAATAATAAAAAAAAGATGATTGAGAATCAATGTTTCTTAAGGTTACACACAAAAGATTTGAAGGATACCTCCATCAAGTTAGATCAAAACAAATCTCTTTTTTCACCGAATTTAGGCGGCATGGAATAAATTCAATTTGCAATTAATTTTCAAAAAGATTATCATAGGTCGCTTCTTGAGGCAAACTACAGAAGGTTATCATGGACACTCCTATTTATCAAAACTATTTTCCAATTCTTGTGCTGATGATTGCGTCGACGGTTATACCAATCGCCATATTGATTTTATCGCGTTTCTTAGGACCCCATAAACCAAACGACCGCAAGCTTTCCGTATACGAATCCGGTATGCCTCCTATTGGTGACGCACATCCTAAGTTCTCGGTTAAGTTTTATATAATCGGTATGCTTTTTATCTTGTTTGACATAGAAATTGTCTTCATGTATCCGTGGGCTGTTATTTATAAGCAATGGATTTCAATAAGTTCATTCGTTCTATTCGAAGGACTTGTTTTTATCGGTATTCTTCTCGTTGGATATGTTTACGCGTGGAAAAAAGGCGCCCTTGAATGGGAGTAACGTTGAGTTCCATCACAAATTTTATATTTTTTAACATTATTTGAATCAAATGGTTGACAAAAATTTGACCGCCGAAAAACTCAAGTCTCAATTTGGTGAAGCCGTGCTGAGAACCGAAGAATTCAGAAAAGAATTGACGGTTTTTGTCAAACGCGAAAAAATGCTGGACGTTCTCTCATTTTTAAGGGACGATCCGGAGATGTTATTTGATATGTTTATCGATGTAACCGCGGTGGATTATTTGAAAATGGAGAAAAATCCCCGGTTTCAAGTCGTCTATCATCTTCGCTCGTTGAAGCACAATCAGCGTATCCGCGTGAAAGTTCCGGTCTCCGAAAGCGACCTTAAAATTCCGTCCATTCACACGCTCTGGAAAGGAGCCGCCTGGTGCGAGCGGGAAGTCTATGAGATGTATGGAATTATTTTTGAAGACCATCCGGACTTGCGTCGCCTATTGATTCCAGAAACATTTACACACTTCCCTCTCCGAAAAGACTATCCGTTGCGCGGCAAGGGAGAACGAGAGATTATTTTGCCGGAAGGCTCTTAGCGATTTCATTTTATTTCGGTTTTGAAACCGAAAGGATACATATGCAACACGATCGTTCGGAAGATGTCGAAGAATTTACAATTGGTACCTCGGAAGAGGCTGTAAAAAAAGCCAAAGACATCTATCGCAAACATTTTAAGATTGGTGATGAAGACGAGGAGTCAATTCGTGCGCTAAAAAAGACTGAACGCATGATCTTGAACTTCGGCCCTCAGCATCCGGCAACGCATGGTACACTACGAATGTTATTTGAACTCGAGGGCGAAACCATTGTGAAGCTGGATCCCCGTCCTGGGTATCTGCATACAGGTTTTGAAAAACTCGCGGAGCACCATACTTTCAATCAGTTCATCGCCGTGACGGATCGTATGAATTATTTGTCGCCTTTGTCCAATAATATTGGCTTCGCGCTGGCCGCCGAAAAACTGCTTGGTTTAGAGCTACCGGAACGTTGTCAGTATATTCGAGTGATTCAAGCAGAACTGACACGGATTTCAGACCATTTGGTCAGTATTGGGACGCACGCGCTGGATATGGGTGCCTTCACTGTATTCTTGTACGTATTTCGCCAGCGTGAATTTATTTATGACTTGTTTGAGGTTTCGACAGGTTCACGGCTTACGACAAGTTATACACGTGTGGGTGGATTGTTGCGAGATTTTCCGGATGGGCATGTAGAGCAGATTCGAAATTGGTGTAAACAATTCAAAGAGACCTGCACGGATCAAGTCGAAGGCTTGCTTAATCACAACAAAATTTTTCAAAATCGCATCCAAGGAATTGGCAAAATTTCGGCTGCCAATGCCATTAGTTATGGAATGACCGGACCCAGTTTACGCGCTTGCGGAGTACCCTATGATCTTCGTAAAGATGAACCGTATTTGCTCTACGATCGTTTGGATTTTGATGTGGCGATTGGAAATGAAGGCGATGCGTTTGAACGATACTTGGTTCGCATGGAAGAACTGAAACAAAGTTTGCGCCTTGTTGAACAATGTCTGGACCAAATGCAACCCGGCCCTATCAAAGTCGATGACAATACTGTTGCTATTCCGGACAAAAACCATGTTTATGGAAGTATCGAAGGTCTTATCCATCACTTTAAATTGATTATGGATCACCACGGAATTACAATGCCAAAAGGTGAAATTTATAGTGCGACGGAGTCACCCAATGGCGAACTCGGTTGGTATATTGTCAGCAATGGTGAAGGAACGCCTTATAAAGTTCATGTTCGAGCGCCTTCTTTTGTTCATTTTGGGATGATGCCTGTTTTATGCCAGGGACAAATGATTGGTGATGCTGTTGCGACATTAGGCAGTTTGAATGTTATTGCAGGTGAGTGCGATCGTTAGGAAATAATTGGAATAGAATATTGGGAATTTGAAAAATGGTTCTAGAATTTTCTCCGGACAATAAAAAAGAAGTTGAGTGGCTAATTTCCCGGTATCCGCGAAAAGAAGCAGCGATGTTGCCGGTACTTCATGTTGCACAAAAACAATTTGGTTATATCTCCACAGAGGCGATGGAGCTCGTTGCAAAAACTCTTGAACTTCCAATAAATCGAGTTCAGGATGTGGCGAGTTTCTATACGATGTATAATGAAAAACCGGTTGGCAAATATCACTTTCAAGTATGCCACACGCTCGCCTGCTCAATTCTTGGCGCAAGTCAGGTCGTAGACTATCTCGAAGAAAAATGCAAAGTTAAATGCGGCAGCGGAATTTCTTCCGATGGCAAGTTTACCATTACACGGGTTGAGTGTCTGGGGTCTTGCGGCACGGCGCCAATGCTACAGCTCAATGAAGACTACCATGAGAATTTGACAAAAGCGGATATTGATAAACTCATAGCCAATTGCAAGTAGAGGAAGGTTAAGAGACCGGCATGGAAAAAGTTTTGACGAAAATGGTTGGCGTTACCAACTCCCAAGACATTAGTGTCTACACGCAGAATGGTGGTTATCAGGCCTTGCCAAAAGCATTAAAAATGACTCCGGACGAATTGATTCAGATGATGAAAGATGCCGGTGTACGGGGGCGAGGCGGCGCAGGATTTCCAACCGGCCTTAAGTGGAGCTTTTTGCCCAAAGACAACCCAAAACCGCGGTACCTTTTGTGCAATGCCGACGAATCGGAGCCCGGAACATTTAAAGATCGCGTTCTGATGGAAGAGGACCCACATCAAGTCATCGAGGGACTGATTATCTCAAGTTTTGCGATTAAGGCCAATACGTGCTATATCTACATTAGAGGCGAATACGTTCGTGGAGCTCATATTCTACGAAAAGCTATAGATGAAGCTTATTCCAAGGGTTTTTTGGGAAAAAATATTTTAGGAAGCGGCTTTGATCTCGATATTACAGTTCACCGCGGCGCGGGCGCTTACATCTGCGGTGAGGAGACCGGGCTCATCGAGTCTCTAGAAGGCAAGCGCGGTTGGCCGCGAATAAAGCCGCCCTTTCCCGCTGTCTATGGCGTATTTGGGTGCCCAACCATTGTAAACAATGTCGAGACCTTAGTCACTCCGGTTCATATCATCAACCGCGGTATCCAATGGTGGAAAGATAACGAGCCCAAACTCTATTGTATGAGCGGCCATTTGAATAAACCGGGAACCTATGAAGCAAAAATTGGCACAAACCTTTTGACATTAATCAATGAATTTGGCGGAGGAATTCGGAAAGGCAGAAAACTCAAGGCCGTCATACCGGGAGGATCGTCGGTACCGGTTTTGCGAGCGGATGAGTGTGACGTCAATATGGATTTCGATTCTCTGGCTAAAGTAGGGTCCGCGCTAGGATCTGCCGGATGTATGGTCATGGATGATACAACATGCATGGTAAACTCTCTTTGGAATTTACTAAAATTCTATGCGCATGAGTCTTGTGGGCAATGCACACCGTGCCGAGAAGGCGGTCATTGGCTCGAAATGGTTTTAGGTCGGATCGAAAACGGTCGAGGTCGGCATGGTGATTTAGAAATGATGCTTGAGACGGCGAACAATATTGCCGGACGTACGATTTGTCCTCTTGGCGACGCGCTCGCATGGCCAATTGCGGGGTTGCCTGATCGTAATAAAGGCGGCGATCTTAACGGTCAAAGTTTTGTTAATAAATTTCGTGATGAATTCGAGTACCACATCAATCACAAAAAATGTATGACATCCATTCCGCACGAATGGAATTAGTTAAGGATTGAAAAATGCCTCTGGTTAAAATTGACGGTCAAGAATTGGAAATGCTGAAGGGTGAAACAGTCCTTAACGCGGCCAAACGCATTGGAATCGACATACCTTTTTATTGCTATCATCCCGGCATGAAAATAGTGGCGAGTTGTCGCATGTGTCTTATTGATCAAGTCGGAGCACCAAAACTTGTTCCGGGATGCTCTACAACAGTCGGTGAATTACCCGCCGGTAAAAAAATCGAGGATAAATACGACGCCGTATTCATAACCGACAATGAAAAAGTAACAACCGCCCGTCGTTCCGTTCTGGAGTTTCTGCTTTTGAATCATATAGTGCTCGCACTCCATACGCGCACTGAGCGCCTGTGTACCCATCGTGATCTCAAACATT
>JANNSF010000135.1:0-6376 GCA_031402315.1 bacterium
CGTTTATCTTTCTTAAGTTTTTCAGTGTCTTGCTTAAGCGAATCTAATTCTTTTGCCTTCTTGCTGAGAATTTCATCACTCATGGACGCGTACTGACCGATACGTGCCTCTTGATCGGCCAACATCTTTTTGAAGGCCTCAATGCCTGCTTTGTCGGTGCCCATCGCCGCATAAACTTCCGCCCACATGGCTTCGGTTTCCTGATCGGCTTTGGTGCCTTCATTTTTAAGACTATCGACCGATTTCTGCAGACCATTCACTTCAGTCTGGATCGCCGTCTGTTTTTGCGTTTCCGCGCTGAGCGCTGCCTGAAGGTCTTCTTTTTTCATTTTGACTTCTTGAGCCATCACCGCGGATCCGGCAACCGCCATAGCAAGAAGCACTATCATTCTGAGTTTCATCACGTTCTCCTAGAGATTATAAAATTATTATTTCTTTTCGATTTCTTGCAAACGCTTCAGAACTTCATCTTTTTCCTTGCGGGCTTGTTCAAGTTTTTGTTTCTTTTGCGTCACTTCTTGCTCGGTTTTCTTCTTCTCTTGAATGAGCTGCGTACGGTCGGTGTCCAGTTTCGTCGTCTTTGCTTTGGTATCATCCAATTGCTTCAACTCTTCCGTCGTTGCATAGCTTGTGCAAGCCGACAGAGCCGATAAACCCACGGCCAAGAGTGTTAATTTCAACTTCATCTTCATGATTTCTCCTTTAGAGATTATACATATTTATTCCAATGTTAATATAAACGTCACCTTACAAGTCTAAATTAGGCTTTTTATAATCTATTGTCAAATTAATATTGATCAATTTTATGCAAAAGTGCATCTCGAAATGGGATCAATTTTCAATAAAAATGTCCGGAGTTTTTCCTTGAATGATCTTTTTTAACAAGCCTCCATTGGCTAAATCGATTAAATACACATACGTATCAGAATCGGATCCAATATTCCCATCAAAAACGATAAATCGGGCATTCTTGGAGTCAGAATACAATAGTATTTCACGTCACTTCTCGATAAAAATATCTGGTTGCTCGCCCTTTATCATCTTTTGCGCTACTCCACCGTTTCCTAAATCTGCCAAATAAATGTAAAAATCTGCATCCCCTTCCATCTTCGCATCGAATACCACGAATCGGGCGTCTTGGGAAAAGCGAATGACCTGATTTTCTTTGATCGTGGCGGACGAAATCTTAAATCCTTGCGGATGGGATTTACTCAATTCACAAAACGTATAGACCTTGATCGCGCCTTGCTCAAAAATAGCCACGTATTTATTGTCCTTGGAGACAACAAAGTTTCTTTCAAGGATGGAGTTATTCGTCAAACGACTAACAATCGTGTGGTTTTGGTAGTCAACCATGAATATATCCAATTTCCCAGACGGCTTAACGCCACAACCAACAATTAAGTAATTCCCATCCAACGTCCAATACATAGGGGGATCGTTTGGTTCTAAAGTCTGATGGCAATAGCTCTGATAATATGTATTATAGACTAACGAGGATGAAAAATTTACAGAATCAAATATGACGTGTGTAAAGGAACCCAACGCCGGCAAGCCGCTTGAAATTTTAGAATCATTAGGACTCCATTGTGGAAAGGCTCCACCTTGATGGATAACTTTATTAGAACCATCTATATTGAGAAAAATATTTTTGTCCATGTTAGAGTAATGCTCTCCGAATTCCGCTACTATTTTCAGTCCATTGGAGTTAAAACACGGATACCAAATTTGCCGGTCACCAACAACGGTGTCTTTATTGGTAATGCCATCCCGAATTGTATCCAAAGGTCCGATAAGGTGCTTCAAAACACTCAAATCTAAATTTGCCTGATATAAGCCTGCTGATGACCCACTCAATCTAACATATAAAAGTTTTCCGTGTTCCGGCATATTCGAGAAATTTGGGTTTTGGCAATTCAAAGTATCCGGATAAGGACAAAATTTAGATGAATCTACTTTTGTGGTGTCCACTTTTGTAGTATCGGTTCCGGTGGTATCAGTTTTAGTTGTATCGGTCTTTGTGCTATCGTCGGGTGAAATTTTTCCTTTCGAATCTCTCGAGTCGCACGACCATAGCAAAATGTATACGACGAGTGTGAGTATGCCATAGTATTTCATATAAGCTCCTTACTACTTGATGAGAGTCATTTTTTTGGTCTCAGAATATCCGGGTGTTCGTAGAACATAAATATATGTTCCCGAAGTCATCGGCTGACCGTTATCATTTTTTCCGTCCCACACGATATCATAAATGCCGGTCCCAAGAGTTCCTTGAATTAAATTTCGAACTTCTTGCCCAAGTATATTATAAACGGCAAGTTTTACGTCTGTTTCTTCCGGTATTATAAATCGGATATTGGTATTGGGGTTAAATGGATTTGGAAAATTCTGATCTAGAGAATATTTTTTTGGAGTTGGAATATGAGGTTTGCCCTTTTCCCAGACTCCTCCCGGATCGCATGTGCAAGCTCCACCATTATACCAAACAGGTTTTGTAAAACTGGCGTATTCCGATCCGCTCGTGACCGATACTTTAAAATTAACCGGGCATGAATTAACCGGATAGGTGATCGTCTGTCCATCAATTCCCTGCTTTGGCCACGAATAAACGTAGACTCCGGTTCCTCCCGATGCGTATCCCGTAAGCGTCGTGTACTGGCCTTGCGAAGAAACGCAATTATTTCCAGTCGCATAAACCGAAAGAGGTGGATTTCCAATGCCGCGATTAGCCATAATGATTCGGATGGTATTGGCATGAATGCCAGAATATAAAGCATAATCGGCCATAATGAGGCCTTCGCGCGCATCATACATGCTCATAGTAAGGCTATGGCTCATTTCAAGTCCATGGAACACTAATTGATCGGTAATAGTTGGCCCTAGGGCAGTCCGTAAATCCCATAAAGCGCCCGACCATACCATACCAAATTTATGTGAATTGTTTGAATTGGGTAAATTGTCGTGTCCATCGGCTGGCCCAGGATAATTCGGGTAACTGTATGGAGAATTAATAAAATTAGTGTAGTTCCAGATGTTTGGGTCTGTGACAAGAGATCGTGACGAATGTTGATAAACTCTTTGTATCCATTCACCTACCCATGGATCACTTGAAAACGTACAAGCGAAATAATCGGAATAACCTTCACTAAGAGCCCGCGTTTCAAGAGATCTTGATCCATCTTGCCATGCAAGATGCTCCGTAACCATGTGTGCATATTCATGGTAAATGACATCGCTGCTTTTAGCCATGTCAAAATATTCAATGATCCCTTGTCCGAAAATGATTTTGTTTTGAGAATACAAAGCTTGTGAGTTGTCAACTACGTGATGTACCTCCGCCCTTACTTTGAAAGGTGGATCAAAACCAATTCTATTTTTCCAAAAATCATTGATGACAAGCTGAATGTGATAAAAGACATTGGCGTCGTCAAAATGCGTATTATCAGTTTGTGTCGCCGGATCGGGCGGAGTGTATTTGTAGTCTGTTTGATTTGCCGGAGCATCGCCTAATCGCAAAGAAGTTGCTTTGATATACCGTTCATCGTCCAGTCCGAGAGATTTATTGATCTTGATGGGCTTGATCGCAAGCGGGCCGCCGGTTTCATTTGTAAAGGTTGGATATTGGAGGTAGACTCTCGCATCTACATCTTCGGTGGATACGGCCGGATTAAACATTTCATGCCGTGGAGTTTTTTCTATGGCTGCACCTGAAATGGCATCGACTACAACCCACCAATTTTCAAGTCCGACAAAATAAACGAGACGAAATTTTTCGTTATCGGGATACAGATATTTATTAATGACCACATCGACCGGCATGGACGAAAGTCCGACAAATTGTAACGCCGTATTTTTTGCTTGGGTTTCTGAAATACGAGAAGATGTTTCCCTTAGAAATTTATTTTTTACTTTTCGGTAATGTCTCCCGGAGGCTGATAGAATTCGACCATCATCCGTCACGCTGATGAGATATTGTCCTCCATAAACGGGAATCTGATTGTAAAACTCCTGAAACTCTATGACTTTGAACGTGGAGGCAGATAGTACACGCGTAAAAGAAAGATTATCAAGATTAGCGTTCAGTCCAAACAGCTTGGTATTTTCTTTCAAAAACAATTCGGCATTCTCCCTGTGATTTCTTCCCCGGTACTGTTTGGTTTTTTTCCCATACAAGTGACGGGGCGTCATCGTCACCGAATCATATCTAATTACCCATTCGTCATTGTAGAGCGAATTAAATTCATCAAAGTCTCGCCAAAATGAAGAATCTTGATTAGTCTGTGAGAATATCGAACTGGACACGATGAAAGTAATCAGACCACACAGAAACAGATGTCTTGGTGTCTTGGTGTCTTGGATAATTCATTTACAATTTCCCTTCATTTTAGAGATAGTGATCTAGTGATAGGCATTTGAAATGTAGGATTCGATTTGAGAAAAGTCAATTGATAAACTAAGATATTTATCCAAAAAACCTCTTGATAGACGCGAGCAACTCCTCCTCATTCTCCGACTTTAAAACTTCAATAGGTAGAGCATTAAGAAAATATCGGCCGTAACTCTTCGTCCAGACGCGATTATCCAGAATGACGGCAACGCCTTGATCGGAGCGGCTCCGGATAAGACGTCCGAAACCCTGACGAAATTTAATCACCGCTTCCGGCACAGAATAATCGAAAAAACCTTTGCCGCCCATCGCTTCGATGCGCTCCATTTTGGCCGCGACGAGCGGTTCACTCGGGACTTCAAACGGCAATTTCGTGATAATCAGAATTTCGAGCGCATCGCCCTGCACATCCACACCTTCCCAGAAACTATCGGTCCCAAACAGCACGGACGCTTTTTCACGCCGAAAGCGCTCCGCCAGATGGGAGCGCGTGCCGTCTCGTCCCTGCATCATGACGGAAATTCCAAGCGCGGATAATTCCGCATGAACGGCGTCGTAACAGGATTGCATCATGCTGTAGGACGTGAATAAAATCAAAGCTCCGCGCGAATGCAGTTTGAGAATTTTCCTTATCAGGTCACCGCAAACGGCATTGTAGTCACGACTGGAAGGCTCGGGTAAATACGACGGCGCGAGAATCATGCTTTGACGGTAATAATCAAATGGGGATCCGACTGAAAATTCCTGTACCCTATCCGACTCCATTTCATTTACCCCCGACCGACTTTTGAAATAGTCGAAATTATCCGCAACCGAAAGCGTGGCTGAAGAAAAAACGCAGGTGCGTAATTTTGATAAAAGTTTATCGTGAAGAATCTCCGAAATATTCAGCGGCGCCGCATAAAACCGAACATCGGTCGAATTTTCACGCATCGGCAATTCATACCAATACACATAGTCAGGATCCGCTGCGGCCGCGATAAATCGCATCTGTTTTTCCATCGTAACCAATTCATCCACACGAAAACTAATTTGCTCGCGAAGCGTATCCGCGTCCTCAAGCTCCGTCGGATCAAGATTTTTCATTGTTTCGAAAAGAATCTCAAGTTGCTCTTTGAGCCGCACGAGCGCCAGCATAAAGGATTTTGAATCGCCGGAAACTTGCACCAGAAGGCTTTCCGCGCGACGGTAGCGAAATTTTCGATCGGTTCCGGCGGCTTGCCGCCATGCGAGGGGCGCCAGCGCCTGAAAAAGATTTTGCCCCTGCAAAACAAATTCCACACACGCCTGCGTGGTCTCCTCGATCTGCGCCAGAATGCCGGATTTTGTTTTCGCTTTGTCGGCTTTTTGACGAAGCTGAATCAGGATTCCCGTCTCCGTACGATCGCGTTCATAGAGGCGCGTCGCGAGCGAGCGAATGGTCCATACGGAAAACGAAATGCCCAGATAATTTTGCGCGACTTTTTCTACGTGATGGGCTTCGTCGACTATGAGTTGGGTATACTCGCCCAGAATAGAATTATCCGCGATCAAATCAGAAAACAAGAGGGCGTGATTCGCCACGACCACATGGGCTTTGCGGGCTTCTTCACGAATTTTTTTGACGAAACAGTCATTTTGACGCTGGCACTTGCGTGCGGCGCAGTCGCTCCGTTCCGACGCCAATTTATCCCAAAGCCCGCGATTTTTTTCCACGGAGAATCCCAAACATTCGCTCACATCGCCGGTCTGGGTTAAAAGCATCCAGAAAAATATCGGCAGCGCTTTATCGCATTCGGCGGGAGAAAGATTTCGGGCCGGATCGGACATAATTTCATGCCAGCGCGGCACACAGATATAATTACTGCGCCCTTTGATCAGCGCGGCGCGAAAAGGAAATATTTTTTGAAGCGCCGGTAAATCTTTGAAGAAAAGTTGGTCTTGCAGATTTTTCGTATGCGTACTGACGACCGTGGGTCCCGCTTCGCTTCCATGTTTAATCGTCCACTG
>JANNSF010000136.1:0-7360 GCA_031402315.1 bacterium
GAGTCCATCCACGTCAGCCCCCACACGAGGTTTATCT
Source organism: bacterium (assembly GCA_031402315.1). Classification (GTDB taxonomy): domain Bacteria; phylum CLD3; class CLD3; order SB21; family SB21; genus JANNSF01. Next base: position 38 of record JANNSF010000136.1, read on the forward strand.
CATTATCTTGGGTGGTGCCGTGCGCCAGCTTGAAGAACGCAATTCGCCGACCGCGGCCCAGTATCAAACACAAGCGATGTCTGCCGTCAATGATGCGGTGAAACACCTTTTGTCAAGTATGAAAAAAATGGACGAGGGTGCTTCAAGTTCCGGTATGCAGCAGATGCTGGAAGAGATGCAGAAAATGGCGGCGCAGCAGGGAAAGGTAAATCAAGGAACTCAGGCCGCCATGCCCGGCGGACAAAATCCGGGCGAAATGGGCGAAGAGCAGATGGCGCAGATGGGTCGCATGCTCGCAGAGCAGCAGGCTATTCGACAGGGACTTGAAGGTATGCAGTCTCAAGCGGACGAAAATCAAAACATGAAGAACCAATTCGAAAAAATGGGACAGGAAATGGACGAAGTGATCAAGGATATGCAGGCGAATAATGTAAACCGCAAAACGATCGAGCGGCAACAGAAGATTTTTCAGCGTATGCTTGATGCCACGAAATCAACACAGGAAAAAGATTTTTCTGAAAAACGTGAATCTCAAAAGGGCGGCAATTACGATCCGAAAAGCCCTCGCGAACTCCCGACCGACATAACCGAACGGAAAACTAAGCTTCGTCAGGAATTGCTCCGCGAACTTCAACAGGGTTACACCAAAGATTATCAAGACCTCATTCGTCGGTATTTTGATGCGTTGGGCAATGCAAATCTGGATGAACGCAAGAATTAAGACCCATTCGATTATAACCCTCCAACATTTACTTAATCGTGACGGCGAAAAAGAAATCTGAAATTATTGCTGAATTGAGAGAAATTCCCGGTGTTGACATTTCCATTGCTCACGACTTGTACAATATTGGTATTCGTACGATCGCGGATCTACGGTCGAAAAATCCAGACCGTCTTTATGAACACTCCAACGCAATCGCAGGGACTCTTCAAGATCGCTGTTTGCTTTATGTTTTCCGTGAGGCGGTCTACTATGCCAAAACTCCCGCCAAAAGCCGTGATCCGGAAAAGCTGAAGTGGTGGAACTGGAAAGACGATAAGAAGCCGCGCAAGAAATCCAACTCGGTACACTTGATCGGCCCTACGTCGACGATTTGGCTTCAGGAGGCCGGCGTCCATACAGTTCAGGATATAGAACAGCTTGGCAGTGTCCAGGTGTATTTGCGCGTTAAGCGATTGTATCCAAAAAAGGTGTCCTTGAATCTGCTGTACGCATTGGAGGCCTCTCGTTTGGGCATTTCATGGATAAAACTTTCAAGTGCGGTCAAACGGCAACTTAAAACAGAAGCCACAGAAATCTTAAGAGGACGCTGATTTATCTCTATGGAACCGCTCAAGAATCTATACAGTAAGGACTACATCCGGCTTTTGGCGGACACGCTGACGATCCATGTCGAGAGGTTTGACAAGAAAGCATTTATCCGACAAGTTATGGATTCGGCTTGGGAGGGACGTCCTCTCAAGGATCGGATGCGGCACATAACAATCACGGTTTCGCATTTTGTTCCCAGAGAATTCCCACACGCCATAAATGTCTTGCTGAAAATAAGGCCCTTTATGCTCGACCTTAAGTACATCGGGTTCGCTAATATCTGGTTCTCGGATTTTGTCGAAGTCTATGGGCTAGACGATCCGGAACGGTCCTTTCGGGCGTTAGAATATTTTACGCAAGACTCCAGCGCGGAATTTGCAATCCGGCCTTTTATAGTGAAATATCCCGAAAGAGCCATGGAACAAATGGCCGCGTGGGCCGAACATACTCACGACCATGTACGCCGTCTCGCCAGCGAAGGCTGTCGGCCACGACTACCCTGGGGCATGGCGCTGGAAGCATTTAAGAAAGATCCCGCACCAATTATTCTGGTTCTTGAAAAACTGAAAAGGGACCCTTCCGAGTACGTGCGCCGGAGCGTAGCCAATAATTTGAATGATATAGCCAAGGATCATCCGGACATTGTATTGCGGATTGCTAAACAATGGCGAGACCTTGGCCCCGAAACTGACTCGCTCATCAAGCATGCTTGCCGAACACTTCTGAAAAGGGCCAATGCCACCTCTCTCTCTCATTTCGGGTTGAAAAAGCCAAAGGGATTGATCGCCAAAGAGCTTCTGATTTCTCCTCGGGTTGCAAAGGTCGGAGGCTTTGTTCAATTGGCAACCGAATTAACGATCCCAACTACTCAAAAGTTGAGAATCGAGTTCGTTGTTTCCTACGTCAAATCCGGAGGGAAAGCCTCTGACAAGGTTTTCCAGATTTCAGAAAAACAATTTTCGGCAGGCTCAATTTTTATTTCAAAAAAATTATCCTTAGAAAATAGAACCACGCGAAAACATTACCCCGGAAAGCATTGGATATCCATTCGTGTCAATGGCGCCGTGGTCACAAAAAGTAAGTTTCTGCTTAAAAGCTCTTAATAACGACTTCTTACATTAACTCCTGACAAATGGGATGTGCAATAGCATGCGCCGATATCATTTTGTGCGCTGCATCACAGGCATGCCAAGAAAATCTTGCAGTGTATTTTCGGCGATACACTTTGTGACATCCTCTCCAGCCTAAGCTCAGTCAATACACGACATGAAGTTTGGCAGGACTCTTGCATAAAAAAGAGTCATGCAAAACTTCATAATCCTAACCGCTATTCTTGTTGAGTTGGTAAGAGAGTGGCAATTTCGAAAAGGAACTCGTCGTGAAAAATTATCAAATTGATCCGGTCTTGGCGGCATACTTGGCCCTAAAGATAACGGCACTAATATTTTTCTTATAAATAGTCCCGTTCTCCTTCCTTCTTTGGGCGCCCTTGTTGGGCGCCCTTATTAATGCACTTCGATCTCTACAAAACCTGCAACGGGTTTTCCCGCCGCTATAAATTCGTTGACTATTCGGAGACCCTCCAATTGCGCAGGCCAAGGCAGACTCAATCGCGCATCCTCATAGGTAAACCATTTCGCCAGATTGTGTTCGTGGGACAAGACAACCGGCTCTTGATGAACCTCCGCGGCAAATACCGGTATCAGGTTAATCCGGTCCTTCGAGGCTTCGTAAAACTGATTGATATAGGGCACGGCCCATAACCGAATTGCAGACATACCCGTTTCTTCCTTTAGCTCACGGAGTGCCGTTTCATAGGCTTTCTCGGGCGGCTCAATTTTCCCCCCAACCATTCGCCACGAGCCTGCATACATAACTTCCGCGCTTCGCCGCAAAAGGAGATATTTGACCACCGAGCCTTCCCGCCGAAATACATGACAATCGATAACACGACAAACGATGTCAGCCATGGTTATCCTTTTCCGATTCCGGATGCCCTATTTGAAGATATTTATCGATGCCGTAATGCACGCCGTAGATCGCCGGGGTTAAGAGAATCGCAATGAAGAACTTATAAATATAGTTCGTGATACCAATGTTAACAATTCCGTCAAAAGGGATTTTGCCGGAGAACGCTATAAATAGAACAACAAACGAATCTATAAATTGGGAAACAAAGGTGGAGCCGGTAGCGCGAAGCCACAGAAGGCGATTACCGGTGCGTTTCTTAAGAAAATGGAAAATCTGAATATCAATAAATTGTCCGACGAGATACGCGATCACCGACCCTAAGATAATGCGATTGGATTGCCCGAAAACAGCGTTAAACTGAGAATCGTTGACCGGCGATATGGCCGCTGCAGGAATACTCATATCGATTAGTAGTATGACGTACATCAGTGAAATCATCATCATACCGACGATTGTTATAAAGCGAATTCCGGGCTTCCCATAGTACTCATTAATAATGTCTGTAATCAAAAACGTAATGGGGAATGGAATAACACCCATCGTCATCGTAAAAATCCAGTTTTCGGTAATCGGATGCTGAATTAATTTGCTTCCTGTTATTTCCGCGAGGATCAGTGCCGTTAAAAAGACAGAACATAGTATCGTATAGAGTTTTTGTCGTTTATCCATCAAGACTCCTTTTAGAAATTCAAGTATGCCAAAACGTTTTCACCATCTAATAATAGACGCGTCGAGCCAAGGTAATGCACCATCAAAAGCTGCATAATGCTACCACTCACGATCGGCACACGCAGATTGTCATTGGCACGAAGCGGAAGAACCTCCACCAACGCGGCCGTAAATGACCCAACCCACCGAATGTGCCAAGGGATGTGAGGAAACCAGAATCCAACGATGAAGCAAGCAACAAGAAAGGCCATCATTCCCTCGAGTGTTTTATGATATATTCTGATACGCCCAAACTTTTTTCCGACGATGGCGGCCATACCATCGCCAAAGATCAAATACAACAACGTCAGAATGGCGATTTCTTTATGAAATATCCATACCGCTAGAAACGATGAGATCAGCAAGTACGTTGCGGCTGAATAACTCTCACTCTCGGCAGAACGTAGTAATTTTCCAAAGTAACGATTAAAAATTTCGCGTGTCTTCCCGGACGTCATCCGCATGTATTCCACCGCCAAGGTCAATCCAAGGAGCCCGCCAATACACCACAACGCCGTTCGTGTATCGGTAATGTAGTACGCAATAGGAATTATGGCCGATGCAAAATGAAATACTTTTCTCTTCCATTCGTTTTCCATCCGCGAATCGGCATTGTCCGGTGGCGTCTCTACATAAACCGGTATTTCTTCAAATAAATGCACTTCTTAATATAAGAAGACGGGGGAAATAAAAAAGCGTTTATAAACGAGTGTGAAAAAATGAGAAACAAATAGAGGCTCATTTCGTAGATTTACTCATAAACGAAGGCTTTTCGAAACCTCTAAATTTTAGAACTTTGATAAAACTATTTTTTCTGCTTGTTATGACACAGGGACTCTTGAGTCAGGATGTCAAACCCATTAAGTTCGCCGATTTTCAAAAACTCATTCTCAAGACAAACGACACGTTGTATGTAGTCAATTTTTGGGCAACGTGGTGCGGACCCTGTATTGAGGAACTACCTTACTTTAATAATATCGCCGATAGACGAGGTGATCGCAAAATCATGATTTTTACAATTAGTTTAGACTCCAGGGCTCGGCTTAGTAGTGTCATTGAGTTTCTGAAGCGCAAACCCCTTCGCACAGCCACCTTTCTTTTGGATGAGACCGATGCTGACGCATTTATTGACAAAATTGATTCCCGATGGTCGGGGGCTATCCCGGCGACTGTGGTATTTAAGAATGGAAAAATTGTAGCGTTTAAAGAAGAGAAATTTGAAAGCACTGATGAACTTGAATCATTTATAAAAACACATTATTAAACAGTCTTGAAAGGATCAATCCATGACAAAAGTACTTTTATTAGCCATGCTATTTTCAATGGCGATCAACGCACAAGGGTACAAAGTCGGTGATGTTGCCTCCGATTTTTCATTAAAAAATGTAAATGGAAAAATGGTTTCGCTGAAGGACTATTCCGCCGCCAAAGGATTCATCGTTGTTTTTACCTGCAATCATTGTCCTTATTCCAAGGCGTACGAACAACGCATCATGGAACTCGACAAAAAGTACGCTTCCCTTGGCTATCCTGTGATTGCCATCAATCCAAACGATCCGAATTACGATAATGATGACTCGTTCGCGAACATGGTCAAACGTTCAAACGACCGAAATTACACGTTCCCCTACCTCGTGGACGAGACGCAAAACATTGCAAAAACGTATGGGGCGACACGAACTCCGCACGTGTATCTATTGCAAAAAAGTGGGACTACATTAGAAGTCGCCTATATCGGCGCTATTGACGACAATTCGGAAGATGCTTCGGCCGCCCAAAAACACTACGTCGAAGACGCTGTTAACGCTTTGGCCAAAGGCCAGAAGCCACTTGTCACATCCGCCAAAGCGATTGGTTGCACGATCAAATGGAAAAAATCATGAGGAATGGAGTGAGCTTACCCTGCTCGCACTTCTTACAAACGTACTTGTGTCTCAAGGCTACCGAGCCGGCGACGTCGTCGATGATTTCTCACTTAAAAATGTGAATGGCAAAATCGTATCATTGAAGGACTTCCCGGAGGCCAAAGGATTTATCGTAATGTTCACTTGTAATCAATCGCCTTGTTGTAAGGCCTATGAGGGGAGTGTAATTAAACTCAACGATACGTTTTCCGCTCTGGGCTATCCTGTTATCGCCATCAATCCCAACAGCCTTTTGGATGACAACCAGTTGATCGCAAAGGCTTAAGGCGAGCCACACATACGCCACAAATTTTTCGTTCTGAGCAAGAAGAATGGCAAACTGGCAGTAGCCCATACCGGAGCCATCGATGACAATTGGTACGATGAGTCAGCGGTTAAGGTGAACTATGTTGCGGACGTTGTGCATGCTCTTCTCAGAGGGCAAAATGTGACCATAACATCGACCAACGCTGTCGGTTGTGGAATAAAGTGGAAAAAAAACTGATTGGCTAACGAGAATTGAGACGCGTGCCAAAGGATAAATTATTCTTTGACTAATTTAGGAATGTAAACAAGAAATATAGAAGCATGACATAAATGCCCGTCATGGCGGCTGCATCAAGATTGCTCAGATTTTTTTCTTGCTCTACGTACTGATGAAGCGTATAAAAAAGTGGAAACAAAAGTAGCATTAAAAGCGTCGTCGCAACATTGATGGGAATCGCATAAATTGCGCTGCCCGTAAATGTCCCCATGATTCCTATCACGAACATTGTAAAGGGGACAAGTAAGAACATGACTTGCGTGATTCCTCCAAAGACATTGGATAATGCGATGCCAAGTTCGCCACGCCGATGAGCCTTATAAACAATAATGTATTCACTGATTCCGGCAAAAAATGCAAGGGCGGCTGAAGTCGGAATTGTCGGAAGCGCCATATTTTTGAGAGTAACCTCCGCAAAACCACCGATCGTCTCTCCACCAAAAAATGCTCCGCCAATACCCAATGCAAACATCAAACCAATACCACCCCAACTCGTGTCATGACCCAGACGTTCCGGGTCCGGTGGCAGGGAGTCGACATCGTCGCCGCCCTCCCCGTAATAGCGAATCAACGTTACTATGTAGTAGACATAAATGGCCAATAAGATTCCACCGATCAAGAGTAAGTCGGATGGCATCAGATGAGTCCGTAAATTTTCTACCCGCACCGTCAGCATGACAAGCCCGACGATCAATGTAATTGCACAGCCCGCGATGAGAAGCTCTCCGCCGGCTTGCGTCAATGATCGGGGCATTGAGAAACAACCCTTGCGGTCTTTGGGGAGAAAAAATGAATAGACCGAAAAGGCCAATGAATTATTGAAAATAGTGATCGCGGCGGTGATAAATGCTGCGACAGGATCAACACGAACCAAAAAGGCAATC
>JANNSF010000137.1:0-13076 GCA_031402315.1 bacterium
GAATTGATCCCGGCGCCGGTATAATGATTCATAAAAAAAATGGAGATTTGGTGCATACTGGGGATACGTTGGCTACCGTGCACGCGTCGGATTCTCGCCACGCCATGAAGGCCGTTGACAAAATAAAATCAGCGTACATCATTGCTCATAATGCGCCGAACAAAAAATCGCTCATACTGGGCAGGCTCGACAAAAATGGCCTTTCGCGCGAAACATAAATGAACCCAATTCGTAAACCCTATTAGCTTTTGGACAATGTCAAAACGTAAGATAAAAACAAAAGCTTCGCCAAACGTGCAAAAGCGTAAAGCGAAACGTTCTTTGAAAAGCTCTACCAAAGCCTCGGTGAAAAAACGTCCGGTTGATGTTAAGCCATCGTACGAAACGTTGTGGCAGGCACCGGCTCGATCGCTTGAAGAACAGGAGCGCTTGACGCAGGAAAAACGTGCGAAACAAAAGAAAGAAGATTTCGAAATGATCAGCAAAGCGATCAATGGAAATCAAACGGCGTTCAAGGACTTGATGACACGCTATCGCGGACAGATATTCAGCCTTATGTTTCGTATGGTGCATTCTCAGGAAGAAGCGGAAGATCTCGTCCAAGAAGCCTTTATGAAGGCCTTTATGTCGCTTAAGAATTTTAACTACGAATACGCCTTCAGCACTTGGCTCTATAAGATTGCGACGAATAACTGTATTGACCATCTTCGTAAGAAAAAACTCCAGACGTTTTCGATTGACGCGCCGATTGCTTACAAGGATTCCGAATATCAGATTGAAATTCCGGATCTCACGTACCATCCGGAAAAAGAGATGATGAAAAATGAGCGTGCCGGTATCATCAAAACCGCGATTGACGAACTACCCGAAAAGTATAAGCGTGTTATTTTTCTGAGGCATTCGGAAGAGCTTTCATACGAAGAAATTTCAGAGATGCTGAAAATTCCGATTGGCACCGTGAAGGCTCGAATATTTAGAGCTCGCGAAATGCTGAATAAGTTTTTGAAGGGTAAAATAGATAAGGTGTTGTAATGACGAAATGGCTAAAAATATTTTCCGTACTACCCGCAATTCTCCTGGCGCAAACCGTTCATGAATTTGCCCGGGGCGATGAAAAAGAGCTCAAAATACGACTTGAGTATGGAGCGGGAAAAGTTTTTTTGGGGAAAAGTAAATCGGATAAACTGGCACGCATCGTCACGAAGCCGGATGACAATCGAAAAGATAAGAATTCTGATGATGAAATTGAGCCTCGGGTTGAGTTTGAATCAGAAGGCAATTCGGCATTTCTCAATATATCGATGGACAGCGAAGGGAACATTAATTTCTTTGATGCCGGAAATCAAGAAATCCATCTGGACGTGACGGACAAAATTCCTTCAAGTTATAAAATCAGCATGGGTGCCTGCGAAGGTCGTTTGGATTTTTCCAACTTACGTGTCCGAGATTTGTCCATGGAGCTGGGTGCGAGTTCAATGGAAGTATTTTTTAATTCTCAGAATCGTGAGAGCATTAATAAATTCAAAGTGGAAGCCGGAGTTTCAAAACTCGATATGATTGGCCTCGCGAACGCCAACTTCCAACGCTTTGAATTTGAAGGGGGCGTAGGACAGTACGTGCTGGATTTTTCGGGTAATTTGTCTCAGAATTCAAGAGCGCGCATTACGGTGGGCCTTGGGAAAGTAACCATTCGAATTCCAAAAAATTTAGCGGTACGGATTAAGGCCGAGGATTCTTTTTTATCGTCGTTTCGTATTGACGAGCAATATTTTCAAAGACGCGGCGAAGATACATACTATTCACCGGATTACAACAGCGCATCACACCGCATGGATATGACAATCGAAGCCGGTCTTGGCAAAATGCGTGTTGAAGTGATTGAGTAACTCTAATCGAGAGATTCACCCCGTATTCCGTGACCGGATCAAGATCGTTTATGAAAATCATCCTTCTTATTTCTATTTTATCATTCTCGCTTTTTTCTCAAAGCCAGAGCCGCTTTGATTTAGCCAAAAGCCTTGAAGCGGATGGACAATTGGAGAAGGCGCTTACGATTTATGAATCCCTTTACGAGGCGGATCCGACTAAACTTCCGGTCGTAGAAGCGCTTAAGCGCAATTATCGTGCGTTAGCGAAACACGAACGGCGTCTGGCCATTATTAGTGCACAAATAAAGAGCGACACGGCAAATCCCGGACTATTGTCTGAACTTGCCGATGCCTATTTCAAATTACTCAAGAACTCCGACGGGATAAGGATCACGAATCGTATCATTGCCATCGATCCAAAGTCTATTAGTCTTTATAGAACCGCGACTTCCGTTCTTTTGGAAAATAAGCAATTCGATGCCGCGGAAAAGATTTATCATTCCGGTCGCGAGGCTCTTCAAAACCAGAGCCTTTTTCTTTTGGAATTGACACGCCTCTATGGCTATCGGGGCGATTATGATAAAGCAGTTTCAGAAATAATCAAATATTATCGGTCCGGGCAAGGAACGTGGGATTATGCACGAACTCAGATTTTGCAATGGTCCGATCAGACAACTTCCACTGACAAGATCATGCCAGCACTTCAGAAAGAAGCCTCCTTACGCGACGATGAGCGTTTAGAGCGAGTGATTTCTGAAATGTATTTCAAAAGACGTCAGTATACGATGGCTTTTGAATCCACGCGCAAGCTGGATTTGCGCTTCAAGAAAAACGGTACTGAAATTTTGAGTTTTGCTGAAATGGCTTATCAGCAGCAAGTTTATGGACTTGCTTATCTGGCGTACGAAGCCTTCCTCCGTGAATATCCTTTGGCGCCGCAAGCCGAGATGGGCAAGGCCCGGTGTCTCGAGCGACTCACCTTCAAAGATTCGGTTCTGGTATTTCGTGATTCACTGCAGAATCAATCAGAACGATTCTACTATGACCGCGCACTGGGAACGTATGGTCAATTGATACAGAAATATCCTAAATCGGAATTTAGTGCCGAGGCATTCTTCCGGATTGGGGATTTGTATTTGCGGGAATACTTTGACATTGATGCCGCGATACGAAATTTTGAGATGGTTGAAAAAACTTTTGCAGGCAGCCCTTTCGTCATTGAATCGCAATTCAAACTTGCGGAAAGTCATATTATCAAAGGTGACCTTGAGGCGCCGCTGTTGCTTTACCGGCGTATTATGCTTAATGCCTTTGATAAGAACATTGATGACCGTGCGCTCCTTGCGGTCGGTGAAATACTCTTTTTTAGGAGTCAATTTGATTCAACCTTGGCTCTCATGCGGGCCGTGGCGATTCATAGCGATGGGCTCTATACGAACGATGCGCTGACGTACATTTGCATGATTGAAGAAAACAAAAAGTCACCGGCAATTCAATTTCTAGCGAGAGCCGCATACTTGGAAAAGCAAAAAAAATTTTCAGAATCTCTGGCACAATTGGAAAAATGCATCCGGGAAAACGCCGGTTTGCCAATTGAAGATGACGCGTGGTTTATGAAAGCCCTTATTCTCTCAAAACAATCGCATTGGTTGGATGCTCTGTCGGCTTATCGACGGGTCATCGATTTTCCGGTTGAAAGTTCTTTCGGCGATCTCGCTCTTATCAAATGTGGTGAAATTTATGAAACTAGACTGCAGGACTCGTCGCAAGCTTCAAGAATGTATAAAGAATTACTAACGCGTTTCCCGAAGAGTGTCTATCAAAATGAAGCCCGGAAAAAGCTGAGGCAGTTTGAGAAGCTGCCCGGATGAGGCAGACTGCACCGCCACGGCTCATAAGTCTTGATTCACGGTCGTTAAGTTGTTATCTTGACATACTATGATGAGTGATAAAAAATTCAGAATACTTTATGTGCCGGAAAATCAGACCGATATGCGGGAATTCATGATTTCCAGGAATCGGCTGTTGTGGGCGACGCTGACGTTGATTTGTTTACTCTTCATCGCGATGACGGGGCTAGGCATGTTTTTCTCCAAGTACACCGGTGATGCGCGGCTCTCGGAATTGAATTCCGAAAATAGAGTTATCAAAGATCAGCTCAGTGATATGGGCAACCGCATGAAAGTTATTGACGAGCAGCTGAAAATTATTCGCGGCAAGGACAGCGAACTTCGTATTGTGGCGGATTTGCCAAATATTGAAACGGTGTTAAAAGATGCGGGCATCGGAGGAAGCGATCTGGAGATTAATTATAATTCGGATATTCTCTCCGATAATTCGGATAAGATGATTAAGTCGAATTTGGAGAATCTTGAGAAATTGGAAGGCCTCGTGAAGCTTGAATTGCAGAGTTACGCGGATCTCAATTCTCAAATTCACAGCAACGTCAACAAGTGGACTTATTTGCCGTCGATTAATCCCATCAAAAAAGGCCGTGTCACGGATCGTTTCGGTGCTCGACGCTCGCTACGCTCATTTATCCCTCATACAGGTTTGGATATTGCAGCACGCTGGGGGACTCCGGTTTACGTGACCGCGGACGGCGTTGTCGAAGGTGTAACATGGCGTGGCGGTTATGGTAAATCGATTATTGTAGATCACGGCGGCGGGATTCGGACGCTGTATGGCCATCTTTCGGCTTATAAAGTAAAAAATGGTGAGAAAGTTAAGAGAAATCAGAAAATTGCCGAAGTTGGAAGCACCGGCCTTTCAACGGCCCCGCATTTACACTATGAAGTGCGAATCAATAATGTTCCTCAAAACCCTGAATTGTTTATCTTTTTTGATATGATCGATTACCTCGAGATGAATTGAATAACTTAATCGTATTCCCACCTCATTGGTAGATCAGTAATCGATCGCCTACCTTTAGAATCTCTCCATTAAGATTATTCCATATTCTTAGCGCGTCCACGGTGACGCCATAGTCCAGAGCGATGCGCGTCAAATTGTCTCCGGGCTTTATATTGTAAAAAACTTTGGTCGTCTTAGTGGCTGCGGAATCGGTCATGATCAGCGTGTTTGGAAGTAAGAGCTCCCATCGTCCTTCCGGCAATGAGTTTTTAGAAATCCAATAATTCAGCAGCTTGAGTGTCTTATAATTAGTGCCATTTTTCTTTGCCCAATCGCCAATATCCGGCACGGGTCCCTGAATAGAAAATGGAGTTGTGCGGTCATTGTAGGGCCTGTAATAATCAGCTTCGCGAAGACGGCTCTGATACTTTTCGGGATGCTCTATGATTTCCTTGAGAGCCACAATATGCAAAACATAATTTCTTGTTTCCTTATTTAAGAACAGATTATAGTAATTACTATCCTGCTGTTCTTTAATCGCCTTGTGAATATTTCCTTCCCCAAAATTATAGGCTGCCGCGGCGAGGGCCCACGATCCAAATTCCTTTTTAAGTTTCGATAGCAAGCTTAACGATGCACGAGTGGATTTTTCAACATGGAAGCGTTCGTCGATCTGCTTATCCACGCGTAAGCCCCATAGGCGTGCAGTGGCGGGGATAAATTGCCAAAGCCCGGCGGCGTCCGCGGAAGAATAGGCTTCTAACTTGAGTGAACTTTCAGCGACGGAGAGGTATTTTAGATCGTTCGGCATGCCCGTTTCTTTCAAAAGTTTTTCAAAGAGCGGAAAGTACCGTCCGGTTCTCCGAAGGAGCAGCGGAAGACGATCATTGGTGCCTGTGCGGGTGTAAAAAATTTCTTCCATCCGTTCACGGATCTCCTCGGATTCAAGCGGCAAACGTTCACCGCAAAATGTAAACGAGTCCGGCAAGGCCGGAAAATCATAGAACGAGGGGGATTCCTGCGCACAAAGTTTTGTCATTGTGATCAGAAGCAAAAGCAGATTTTTACAGATCATTTTATTCATAATTCCACATGTAGGGTAGTGATTGAAAATAAAAACAGGCGCTGATTTAACAACGCCTGTTTTGAAAACCTAAGAGGTCGTGTAAACCTCTTTTCTAAGAACTTACAGGTAATCCAGATGGAACCACATGTAAGAAACTCCAAAAGGAGTTATTTCTTCTTAGCAGCTTTTTTGGTTTTCTTGACCGCTTTTTTAGCAGTTTTCTTAGCACCAGCTTTTTTGGTTGCCATGGTTTGGTTTCCTTTCACCTGTTAGTTATTAACTACTTAACACTTGAGAGCCCTTCAAAACTCTCATTGAAATTTTAAACCATTTTCGTTGTAAAGTCAATAAATTTTTGTACTTACGTGGTTTTGTTGCATTTTATTGAAGTTAGGAGTGCTTGTTGATTTTTTTGAACTTGCCAGCAAATCTATGTCAAATAAGGGTTTGCGGGCAGTCTACTGTTTTTTTTCTTAAAGAATACGTTGGAAATAAAAAAAATATTTTTATTTTCGTGTAACACTAAATCGACAGAAATATCGACGATTGTCCCCGATGAAAATAAAATCGTTTGCGAAAATTAATCTCGGCCTTCGGATTTTGGAGAAAAGATCCGACGGATATCATAATCTTGAGACGTTCTTTAAAGTGATTAGCCTCGCCGACGTGCTTGAAATAAGCGTTTCAGCGGAGTTTGAATTTACAACAAATCATGGTCAGTTGACGAGCGACGAATCCAATATTGTGGTAAAGGCGATTCGATTACTCGAAGGTGTGTGCGGAAAAAAAATAACCGTACGCATCAACCTTGATAAAAATATTCCGATCGGGGCCGGGCTTGGCGGCGGAAGCAGTAACGGTGCAGCCGTACTGGTCCATTTGAATAATCTTTTGAATTTAAGTATTTCCGATTCCGAACTTTTCAGACTAGGATTGCAACTTGGATCGGATGTTCCTTTTTTTATCGGGTACTATTTGGGGATGGGAAATTCGGCTATGGGAAAAGGGCGAGGTGAAATCTTGGAATATTTTGATTGGCCACTGCCTGAAAAAATCGTTTTAGTAAATCCGGGAATTCATGTTTCGACGGCCTGGGCCTATCAAAATTTTCGCCGCTCCCAAATACCTTCCGAAGAGTCTGATAAATCAAGTTTTAACTTGACAAGTTTGACCGAATCGACTATAATACCCGCGCTTTTGAAAAAAGGCCTGTTTTTTGACAATGATTTTGAACCCTTAGTATTCAAAGAGTATAATAAAATCAAGCATCTGCGCGATTTATTAACTCAAAATGGAGCGCTTTTGGCGCATCTATCCGGAAGCGGAGCAACGGTATTTGGCGTATTCGATGCTGGAGCTTATTTGCTTCCGATTAAGAATTTATTTTCGGATTCATTTTGTGAAGTTTGTGACTTTGTGTGATCGAATTTTTAACTGGGGTGTCGCCAAGTGGTAAGGCAGATGGTTTTGGTCCATCCATTCCGAGGTTCGAATCCTTGCACCCCAGCAATATAAAATAATTTAGAGTAGAAATAGGTTCAGAATTATTAGTCAAATAGCCCGCGTAACGGGCTATTTAAATATAAAATTTACTTCGGATGAAATAATCGCTGAAAATAATAATATGATGGAACTGAAATACGAAATTATGTTGGTATCGGGACGCGCCAATCGGCCGTTTGCAGAAGGAATCGCCAAACGATTGAACGTCTATATGGGGAAAGTGGATATCGTTAATTTTAGCGACGGCGAAATTTTTGTGAAGTATGATGAAAACGTTCGCGGTAAGGATTTGTTTATTATTCAACCTACGTTTCCTTCGGCGGATAATCTAATGGAGCTTCTGGTTCTGATTGATGCGGCCATGCGATCGTCCGCGGCACGAATTACAGCGGTTATTCCTTATTTTGGGTATGCGCGACAGGATCGTAAAGATCAGCCCCGTGTTCCGATCACGGCGAAACTGGTGGCCAATCTCTTGACAACGGCGGGCGTGGATCGCATTCTAACCATGGATTTACACTCAGCTCAGATACAGGGTTTTTTTGATATTCCACTTGATCACCTTTATTCCTCAGCGGTGCTGACCGAGTATTGGCGTAGTAGTTTGAAAAAAGATTCAGTGATTGTATCGCCCGATATGGGCGGCGTCAAGTTGGCTCGCGCTTATGCCAAACGATTGGAAATGGATTTTGCAATTATCGATAAACGTCGTCCAAAGGCCAATTCCGTAGAGATCATGAATATTATTGGTGATGTGAATGGACGCGACGTACTCATGATAGATGATATGATTGATACCGCCGGAACTCTAACGATGGCCTCCTACGCTTTGAAGGAGCACGGAGCACAGGATATTTACGCCGCATGCACGCATCCTATTCTTTCCGGAACGGCGATCGATAAGATCATGAAATCGCCGATCAAGAAAATTGTCGCCACGGATACAATCCCGCTTCGACAGACTTGTGAAAAAATAGAAGTGGTTTCCGTTACGCATGTGTTTTCCGAAGCGATCTCAAGAATTCACAAGTCGGAGTCGATCAGCGTACTTTTTAATTAATCGTAATTTCCGGCAGCCGAAAATCGGCGGCCATTACCAATAACCTAAAAACAGGGAATGATACCATGCAAGCAACAATACTGAAGGCGGAAAAACGCGCCACAGGAAAACACAGCGCGAAGCATGCTCGTAAGGAAGGGAAAGTACCCGGCGTTTTTTACGGCTATGGACAGCAAAATGTCAATATCTCGTTTGAAGCGCGGTCGTTTGTAAAATTTTTACAAGCCGAGCATACCTTAGCGACCGTAGACATTGACGGTAAAGAGTACCGTGTCATCGTTCGTGATATGGACAAAGATCCGGTCACGGGAAAATTACTTCATGTGGACATTATGGCGGTTCGCATGGATCGTCCGGTCGATGTGTACGTGCCGATTGTATTTATCGGTACTCCGATCGGTGTGAAAACCCGTGGTGGCATTATGCAACACGATATGACGGAGTTTCACATCAAGTGTTTACCCGATCATATTCCAGGGCACTTAGAAGTGAATGTGGATAATCTGGATCTTAACCACGGTATTCACGTGCGTGATCTTAGTTTCCCTAACATTACGATTTTGAATCCGCAAAGCGAATCGGTTTGTACCGTCGTTATTCCGAAGGCTCTGGAATCGGTGCTTTCTGAAGCGACCGCCGCTCCGACGGAACCGGAAGTTATTGCTAAGGGTAAAGAAGCCGAAGGTAAAGAGACGGCCGGAAAAGAAGCAAAGCCGGCTGAGAAAAAATAATCCATGGATTTTAGCAGCCTGAATCTATGAAACTCATTGTCGGGCTGGGTAATCCTGGATCGCGCTATGAACGTACTCGACACAATGTCGGGTTTATGCTCCTTGACAAATTGGCTCTGGATCAGAATGTCGTCTTGCGCGAAGGACACGGAGATTATTTTCTGGGTGAGTACAAAGACGGTGACGATCGTGTTTTTCTGATGAAACCGACGACCTATATGAATAATAGTGGTTTGGCGGTTCGCGATGTGGCACAGTTCTATAAAATCGCTCATCAGGATATTTTGATCGTGTGCGACGATGTAAGTTTTCCGGTCGGCAAAATCCGTATGAGAAAAGACGGATCCGATGGGGGACAAAATGGACTAAGGTCTGTAATTTACCAACTCGGACACGATAGAATAGCACGGCTTCGGATTGGGATCGATCATGTTTTGAGAACCAAAATGGATCTTGCGGATTTTGTTCTTTCGAAGTTTTTGAAAGAAGAAGAATCCGAACTGGAAAAAGTGATTGCTCTTAGTGCGGAAGCCGCCATGAGTTTTATCCGGAGCGGAATTGACAAGGCGATGAACGCCTATAATGGAATAGTGATTACTAAAATTTAATAATTTAATTGGAGATTAATGTGAACGATCAAAATTTACTTTATCTCGTTTTGGGAAGTGGGGTTTTGGCACTCTTGTTTGCGGCGTATAAAACCGCATGGATCATAAAACAAGATGCGGGAAATGATCGCATGAAGGAAATTGCAAAAGCAATTGCCGAAGGTGCCATGGCCTTTTTGATGCGCGAATACCGCGTGTTATCTGTTTTTGTAATTGTTGTAGGATGCTTATTGGCCTTTGCCAATATGAATCAGAACAATACCAGCCCGCTCGTCGGACTTTCATTTGTTGTCGGCGCCTCCTGTTCGGCATTGGCCGGTTTTATCGGGATGAAGGTCGCTACAAAAGCCAACGTGCGCACTACGGCGGCGGCCCGTACCGGCTTACAGGATGCCCTTCAGATTGCCTTCTCGGGCGGTTCGGTGATGGGTATGTGTGTGGTAGGATTGGGCGTGATTGGTCTTGTGGTTCTGTACCTTGTTTACAGCAATATTTTTTCCGATCAGGAACAGTTACTGAATGTTATCTCCGGTTATTCGCTCGGCGCTTCTTCGATAGCCCTTTTTGCGCGTGTCGGCGGCGGTATCTATACGAAAGCGGCGGACGTCGGTGCTGATCTCGTAGGTAAAGTTGAAGCCGGAATCCCTGAAGACGATCCTCGTAATCCGGCTGTTATTGCGGACAATGTCGGTGATAATGTCGGTGATGTGGCGGGTATGGGTGCGGACCTTTTTGAATCGTATGTTGGCGCAATCGTCGGAACGATGATTCTTGGTGCGGCCATGATTCATGGGATGACAGGTATTGGACTCGCGCCCGTTTTACTTCCAATGGTTTTGGCAGCGGTAGGAATTCTTGCTTCGATTCTTGGGACGTTTTTCGTTCGCACAAAAGAAGGCGGTGATCCACAAGTCGCTCTCAATACAGGTACCTTTGTTGCGGCGGGTCTGATGATCGTCGGTGCCTATTTTGTTACTAACATGTTATGGCCGCTCGCGGAGATCAGAGATACTCTTGATAGCGCAAAAATTGTGACATCGAATGGCGTATTTATGGCAACTGTTTTCGGTCTTATCGTCGGTGTGTTGATTGGTATTGTTACGGAATTATATACCGGTGGCGGTCGTGCTCCGGTCAATAAGATCGTCGAGCAGTCTATAACAGGCCCTGCGACAAACATCATTGCCGGTCTTGCAGTCGGCATGCAATCAACAGCGATTCCGGTGCTATTAGTAGCGGTAGGAATATTGGGTTCATATTACTTTGCCGGTCTTTACGGTATTGCGATGGCGGCGGTCGGTATGTTGGCCACGCTGGGAATTCAGCTCGCAGTGGATGCTTACGGACCTATTGCTGATAATTCCGGTGGTATCGCCGAAATGGCACATCTTCCGGAAGAAGTACGTGGACGTACGGATAAACTGGATGCGGTTGGCAATACGACAGCTGCGATTGGTAAAGGGTTTGCCATTGCATCAGCGGCATTGACGGCTCTTGCACTTTTCACGGCTTATATGAGTCAAGTAGGACTCAAAACTCTTGATATTGCCAATCCTACAATCATGGCCGGTCTTTTTGTCGGTGCTATGCTACCATTTCTTTTTTCATCGATGGCTATGGCGGCCGTCGGTAAAGCAGCCATGGAGATGGTCAAAGAAGTTCGTCGTCAGTTCAAAGAAATTCCGGGCCTCCTTGAAGGCAAGCCGGATGCAAAACCTGATTATAAACGTTGTATCGACATCTCCACAACCGCCGCTATTCGTGAAATGGTTGTTCCTGGCCTGATGGCTATCGTCGTGCCTGTTGCGGTCGGCATCATACCGGGTCTGGGCAAAGAAGCCCTCGGCGGTCTCTTGGCCGGCTGTACGGTTAGCGGTGTCTGTATGGCCATATTTATGGCGAATGCCGGTGGCGCATGGGACAATGCGAAAAAATCTTTTGAAGGAGGTTATACGCTTCAGGATGGTACCGTCGTGAAAAAAGGTTCCGACGCTCACAAAGCAGCTGTTGTCGGTGACACGGTAGGTGACCCATTCAAGGATACGGCTGGTCCATCGCTCAATATTTTGATCAAGTTAATGTCGGTGGTCGCTCTTGTGATTGCGCCGCTGATCAAATAGTTACGTCCCTGGACGCGGAAATTATTGCGTCCAGGGTTATTTTGTAATCCTGCGTTCGTTTGCGTGCTGATTTAATTGTTGCAGCGCGCCACGCGAACGCCATACCATAGACCAAAGGAGACATCACATGTCTAAAAAAACACGCAGAGGCGCGGTCGGCGGAAATCGGTTTTATGAAACCGTTTTCGTATTCGACGCGCAATTGCCGGACGAAACGGTGAAAGCCGTCGTCGAAAAGGTGAAAGAAATCATCACCTCTCAAAAGTCCACCATCACGAAAGTGGAGGAATGGGGCAAACGCAAATTGGCGTATATCATTGACAAAAAAACGTACGGCCAATACGTCTGTATCGAATTTGAAGGTCCGGGTGAAACGGTGAAGGCCTTGACGGATTATTTCTACATCACGGAAGTCATCATTCGTCACATGACGATGCTGATTGACAGTCGCCTTCGCGCAGAGCGTTTGCGTGAAAAGCTTCCTCCGAAGGAAGCGGTCGCTGAAGAACGTGCTCCGTATTAATTGGCAAGGACTAAAATTTAAAGGAATGAATTATGAAACCGAAATTTGAACGTAAAAAAAGAGATAAGAATGCGATCTCCAAGCCGAAACACTGTGCGTTTTGCGAGGAAAAAAATTTATTTGTAGACTATCGTGAAACGAAGCGTCTCCAGAAATTCACTTCGGAACAAGGCAAAATTTTGCCCCGGCGTAATTCCGGAGTGTGCGCGCTTCATCAGCGTCAACTTGTGGATGCCATTAAATATGCGCGTCACTTGGCTTTGATGCCATTCGTCAGTGATATGTCCCGTTAATCAAACCGTTTGGGAGAAACAAATGAAAATCATATTAAAAGAAAATGTAGACAAATTGGGCCAAGCGGGCGAGATCGTCGATGTAAAACCCGGCTTCGCAAGGAATTTCCTTGTGCCTAAAGGTTTCGCGATGGTCGCGACGAAGGCCAATGAGGCGGCGTATGAAAATGAAAAACGTCGTATTGCGGCACGTGTTGCCAAAGAAAAAGGCTCGGCGCAAGAGCTGGCAGCTAAATTTGAGTCGCTTTCCATCACCATACCCGTTACCGTAGGCGAAGAAGACAAACTTTTCGGTTCGGTGACGTCCCTCGATATCGCCGAGCAGCTTGTTGCGCTTGGTTACGAATTGGACAAGCGGAAGATTTTGTTGGATGAGCCCATCAAAGCGCTTGGCCTTTATCATATCGATGTAAAACTCTTTACCGACGTGATTGCCAAGCTCAAAGTTTGG
>JANNSF010000138.1:0-2035 GCA_031402315.1 bacterium
CGTTGCAAAATCACAGGAAGAGAATCAAAAGCTGGATGAATATCTGGAAGAACTCACGTTGCTTGCGGATACGGCCGGCGTTGAGGTTGTGGATACGCTGCGGCAACACGTGAAGCATATTGATGCGGGACTCTATATTGGCAAAGGCAAAGTGCACGAGATCGCAGCAAAAGTCTTAGCCGAAGAAATTCAGCTGGTCATTTTTGATGAAGATTTATCGCCCGGGCAATCTAAAAATCTGGAGAAAGAAATTAAGTGCCGCGTTCTGGATCGCAGCGCCCTCATTCTCGATATTTTTGCCAAGCGCGCACGGACACGCGAAGCGAAAACGCAGGTGGAACTGGCACAGCTTGAATATCTTCTACCGCGTCTATCACGTATGTGGACGCATCTTGAGCGACAGGCGGGCGGTGTTTTCACAAAGGGCCCCGGCGAAACGCAATTGGAAACCGATCGGCGATTGATCGGAACGCGCATTGCTGTTTTGAAAGAGGATCTGAAAAAGATCGAACGCCATCGCGATACGCAGCGCGGTGGACGCGAGGAAATGTTTACATTTTCGCTGGTAGGCTATACCAACGTAGGAAAATCAACGTTGCTTAATGCTTTGTCGGATGCGGATGTCTATGTTGAAAATCGTCTTTTTGCGACACTCGATGCGACCACACGAAAAGTTTTTCTGGATAAGGCGCATTCGTGCTTGCTTACGGACACGGTTGGATTCATTCGTAAATTGCCTCATCACTTAGTTGCCTCCTTTCGTTCCACACTGGAGGAAGTCAAAGACGCCGATATGCTTTTGCATGTCGTGGATTTGAGTAATCCGTCGTATCTCGATCAAATGGCTACAGTTGAAAACGTACTGACCGAACTCGGCGTCGACGTTTCGGCGGCCGTGGTTGTATTTAATAAGGTCGATCTAATCGAAGACGAGACGATTCTCAACTACGCCCGCGAACGGTATCCACAAAGTGTATTCATCGCAGCCGGCAGAAAAATCGGACTTGATAAATTAGAGTCCTCACTCATTGAGTTTATGGAAAGAGCGTACGTCGAAGATGAAATCTCATTTCATGCCGGCGACGGGAAAATGTACTCGACGATTCGTCATCTGGCGGAAGTGATCGAAGAGAATTACGATGGAAACAACATTATTCTCAAATATCGCTCCCGAAAAGAAAATTCTGAAAAGATTAAGAAATTTGCGGGAGAACAGTTGGAGAGGCAGAAATTGTTTTAGTAGCTATTTTAGAAGTAAAACGAGCGCCACCGCGATTAAGCAAATTCCTGCGATTCGGTCTTGCCAGAGAATGGCTTTGGGACCCGGCAAATATTGTGAGCCCTTGAAGGCGAGCCATCCATAAATAGTGAGTATCATAAATTCCATTCCGCAACTCACGCTGCCTAAAACAGTCATTTGAAGTCCGAGCGACTTTTCTGTATTCACAAATTGAGGTAACATCGCGCTGTAATAGATTATGGCCTTCGGATTTGAAATCTGCGTCATGATTCCCTGACCAATAAGTTCAGAACCCTGTATGTCATGGCTGTATGTCAAAGGACGTTCCTTTGCCGAGAAAAAAATTTGTACTCCGGTGAAAATCAGATAGGTAATGCCCGCCCATTGTAATCCCATAAATACGGTCGGGTAGGCTAAGAGCGCAGAAGTAAGGCCGATAGCCGACAGGAAAAAATATGATCCATTGATGATTTCAATACCCAGGGCTCCCAGCATCGCGCCTCGTAGTCCGAACTTCATCCCATGACCGATAACCAAAAAAACAGCCGGCCCGGGTGAAAGCTCAAGAAGCAGAGTGCTTACAAAAAAAAGTGGGAAGAGCGTATAGTCCATTTAAACGTAGTGTCTTATTTCTCTATTGGAAATTTGAATCATCACGTTTTTCATTCGGTAACGCTCATCCGGATATTCAGACCGGATCAGCAAACTTCGTCATAGGGTGAGCGACAATTACTTCTTTGGATATTCCGGCTTCTTGGGCAATTCCTTCGGACTCTTTTTTAGTTCTTCCATAAT